>JALNZQ010000080.1:0-5528 GCA_023229165.1 Methanothrix sp. | reverse complement strand
ACGGGCTATACTTCTTCGGTGTCGGAGAGACGTTTTGCGGCTGATAAGGTGTCGTCGAGGCAAAGAAGGACGTTTCATCCTTCTCCATCTCATTGACGGAGAACATCTCCTGAACATCGGCGCCTATGCCGCCGTAGAATGCCTTGGAATGCAGGTACTTGCTGCCGGTCAGAGGCGTCTCGCCTGCATAGGTCAGCTTGGTGGTTTCATAGAGGTTCAAGCCGACTTCATTGCTTTTGTTGACCGAGCTCACGTTTCTCTTGAGCTTGTCCGGATTTTGCGAGTAGGCATGTTCGGAGTCAAGCTCCATGTCGCCGTCGCCCGCCATGGTATTGTAGTACTCAAGAGCGATCTTCTTGTCGATTACTGATGTGCTGACATCGATAATTCCTGTTCCAGATACTTTTTGTGCTTCACAGAACTGCTCATACTGCACTATTAGCTTAGGCCATTTGGATTGAAATACTGATGAATCTTCCAATTAAAGGATGGCCGACGATTTTCTTTTTGGGCTGGCTATTTTATTATTTATTTAACTATATTATAGCATCCATCCTATATATTTATTCAAAATATCACATATAAAATGCCATTGAACATCTAATGCAGAATTTTTTAATAATATATAAACATTTGGTATATATTTTATTTATTTTTTCCCCCATTAAGTATTTGAGATCTGATTGTATTCGCGAATCTTCACAGAAACTAGGATATTAGTGATTTTTATTTTGGCAGTAATCTCAGATCCAGGAAATCTATGCGCACTATGAAAACATATTTCTTAACAAAAAATTTAAATATCAAAAAAGCCAATTTATAATAAAGGTAGCAATCATGAATCAAGAGGAGATTATGGCTGTTCTATCCCATAGCGAGGAGGGTGCTAAGTCTTTACGGGAGATTGCTCAAGAAATTGGGCTAGATACCTCATCACATGCCGGCTGGATCAAGGCAGAGCGCGGCCTATCTAGTATTTTAAGGAAGCTCAAAAAATGGGGATTTGTAGCATGTGTTCGCAAGCAAAATGAAAATGGGCATCGATTTTGGTATAATCTCTACTGGAAAAATGAAATAACAACCAATGAGTGGTCGTCAGCAGAAGAAATCGTTGCTGAGCAATCATAATTCTGGGCAAATCTCCCTAAATTGAAAAGCAGAGCTACAGCTAACAAACAAAAGAACTATATATCTAAAGATAGTATATTGTAATTGGCTAAGGGGCTCCATATAGAATAGACAAACTTCCCCCGAAAATGCCCTTTTCCACAATAATTACAAAAACAATTTTTATATTGTTTCATACTCTGGCGTTACCTCCGACCTTAAAACCTGAATTCGTCATATCCCCAGTTAAAGCCGAATTTAGCGATCATTTTAATCTCCCATTTCCACATGGAAATCTGCATAGCAGAGGCTTTCAAGATATCTATAAAGATGGTTGTAAGAGTCGTCATATTAATCATAATGCTCGTAATAGTTAAAAAGGATTTTCCTGCAGTTGACCAGAGCATTGTACAGATAATATATCTATGTACAAGATACTTGGCAAAAATTGCGTTTTATCATTTTTCCGTTATGACTGAACGGCGACCATTATTATTAACAATATCACTACGACTGTTATTTTTGGCCCATAATTTACTTAAGCTAATTTAATTAAATTTAAATACTTAAAACCATCACTATTTATTGGAGCCTAAAATTTTATATATGCCCAAAATCCCTGCCGGCTCCGCCCCTCCTTTCCATTTATATTTAATATCCGAGTTCAAACATATTCTCCGTTACGCACAACTATAAACTAAAGTCTTAAATAACATTAACTTCATTTAATTATTAATTAAATACATAACTATACAGCGGATGGGTACAATGCTCAACCAAACAAGTTTTACCGGAGAGATCACTTATTTCCGAAACCTTGATAGCTGCATCCTAGATGCACTGCAAGCGGCTCAGGATAAGAATGTGGGACCCAGTGAGCCCACAAATTTCAGCATATTGCAAAAGAGGCTAGAAGCATGCCAGTTAAGGCACCCACCTCTTTATCGCGAAAATGTCATTAAGCCCTATGTTAGCACCCTAAATATGCTAGGTGAGGCAGGGTTTAGTCAGGTCCTTTCGAGAGATCCAAGTAGAGAAGGCGAAGCTTGTCTGATGCTGGATATTGCCCAAGCAATTCTTCTGCATGGGGAAGAAGATTATAATAAAAAAGCAACCGATGCCCTGCAAGAGGTTGTCAGCGACCTATATGATGGATTTCTTTCCGCAGAAGACAGAAGAGATATCAAACCACCTGATATAGGGATAGTTGCACCTCTTGTCAAATGGGGCAACTCTGAAGATGGTCCTTATACCTGGCCTGTTGACAGCACCATTGATTTCGGCGTGAAGGCTGCGATAGTCAACCTTCCCATAGCAAATGCACAGCGCGGCATCTTTGCATGGGCAACTCTTGGTCACGAATCCGCAGGACATAATATAATCAATGCCGATACAGGTCTCCGACAAGAATTAAGGAACTGCCTCTGGAATGGTATGCAGAATGCAAATGTAGCATCATTACTGCCGGATTATTGGGCTTCGAGGATTGACGAAACAGCATCCGATGTACTTGGTATCCTGAATATGGGGCCTGCAGCAGGAATTGCACTTATCGGCTATTTTCGGGCCCTAAATGCAGCCGGAGGAAGAGAACCTCAACTTCGGAATATTGGACCTAGCAATGACCCTCATCCAGCAGATATTCTTCGTGGTTATTTGGCAGCATCTACCGTAAGTCTGTTGAATTTTAGCAAGGCAAATAGATGGGCAACGGCTATCGAAGCTGAGACGGACAAAGATCTTGCTAGGATTCAGCTCGGAGAGAACAGCGTAATTACTCCGGAAGAAGCAAAAGATTCGGCCCTAATAGCAGCTAATTGCTTGGTACAGACAAAGATGGAATGCCTGGGGAATCATGCACTCGGCGAAATCCAGAACTGGCACGACGATGATGAGAATATTGTTAGACAAGTTCGATCGATCCTGAAGGCTACCGAGCCTTTGCCCGAAATATATTCCAAGGATGTTTATGCGGCCCACGTTGTAGCTGCAGCTATTGTAGAGTCACTTCAAGGGAAAATAGAAGTACCTATGCTCTTTACGCGCATGATCAATATGTTAAAGACGTTGCATGACAAAAATCCCTCATGGGGTTCGCTCTATGTGAAATACCCTGGGAATGTCGTCCCTCTAAATGCCTATCTTCCTTTTAAAAAGTCCTAGACTCAAAGGTTCTTATTCCGGAAGTTGCTGGATGGCTTCATGGCGCGAAGGCAACAGACGCGACGCCGCAGGGAGCGCCAGGAAGATGGATGCTGAGGCGGTAGGACAGCAAGCTAAAGAATAGACTGCGGGGCTTTTCAGCAGTCCACACACACGACCGTTTAACGATTAAATAAATTATTTATATGATTATGATATTTGTCAGAAGCGTAGGAGGAAGCATCATCAGAGATGAAACTACCAAGGTCGCAGACAGAAAGGACTTGGAGTTCATGCAGGGCCTGGAGATCCTGGGCATGAAAAGAACCGTGGCCTGCGTCATAACCTTTCTCAAGGATCAGAACGAAAGATCTTCCAAGGATATCGAAACGGCTACGGGCCTTAGGCAGCCGGAAGTCAGCATCGCCATGCAAACCCTGAGAGAAAGGAACTGGCTCACAGAGCATGAGATCAAGAGCGAGAGAAAAGGCAGACCCTTGAAAATCTATGCTTTGCGAGCGACCATCGATGAGATCATAAATTATTGTGAAGCTGAGAAAATCAGGGAGTTGGCCCAGACCTCGGAGGCCATTCAAAGGCTGAGAGAGCTGAGCTCGGCATAATCTCAGAAGGAGATATCACCTTCGTAGATCTTCGCGCCCAAGCCCACCGCCTCCTCGACCGTCGCTAGGTCCTTCATCAGGAATAGACGCTCGTTCGCGGCCTCCTTGAAGGCCACGGAGTTCTTCAGGATCTGGGCATATTTCGCAGATTTAGGGAGCTGGACCACGTAGCCCTTCAGGTCCTCCACCAGGTCGTAGTCAAAGCCATTTTTCTCCAGGAGCTTGAGGGCATTGTTCCTCGCGCCGATGGACTTGAACTCGAAGCGGTATAGGTCTTTGTAGTAGTCCAGAAACGCATTGAATAGCTCATGGTTATCAAAGAACTGCTTGAAGACCCAAAGCTTGCCCAGCTTGAAAAATATTATGAGCTTACGCCTCTCTATCACATCGAAGGTATTGGCCGGCATGGGGAACTCTCCTCGCTCAATTATCACATTAATTCGCGATAAATCTATGGGATACTCCCCCAGAAAGAACGTCGTCGGCCACCGTCCTTCCTCGCGCACCTCCGGCCCGCTTTCCTCCAGCCTCCTCTGGATTATCTCCTTCACCTCGCCGGACTGGGCGAGAAAGATCTCAGCCAGGATCTCCTTGGTCGTCTGGAGCTCCAAGGGCTTTGTATTGCAATACACCACAGATCTCTTCTGTGGCCTGATTTACTGCTCGAGGACTCCTGCCATGATAAATAAGTACTACGTGTAATGATTAGTACTTTTGTAAGAAAACAATATCACTGAAGCATTTTTACACAATAGAATTATACCATTAATTCTTCGTAGTGCGAGATAAATCTGTCATCATTTTTTCCAATAGAAATGAATGGGTTAAAAACATTATACTGTAATTTATATACCTTTGATGACAGATCTTCGCGGAGCGAATATGATGATCCGATGCAAACCAAGTCTGACTCAAGGAGAGGATTCGCTAGATCAATAGATATAAATTAGTCTTAAAAAACGAATTCTGTAATAGCAAGAAGATAATTATTACAAAGAACTATCTAAAGATCGATATTAGTCGCTATCGCTTAGCGAATTATTAAAAGCAAAAATTTTTGAAATGATTAAACAAATATGATGGAACGCTAGATGGATGTCAGCCATGCAGGACATGGCCATAGCCCATCACCACCGTATCTACCGATCAAACACAGAATTATTTACATACAAAAAATATTTATAATAGAGGCGCATAGAGAGTGTAAATAAGTTATGGGGTGAGATTATCAAAAAAATAGGCGTTGTATTGATATTGGCTATAGCCATGCTATCCATTTCTGCTATAGCGCAGGATTATGGCTTAGCCGGAACCGGCGGTGTGGATATTCTCGGAACTGGGATTTTTGAGACCGATGGATCCCTCATAAGGTTCCCGGAGGCCCAGGACACCAATATCGACACATTGGATGTAGGCAATGATAAGGCATTGGCATTTGGCAATATTTGGCAAAAGACTCCCGTAGCCACTGCTACAAACAACTTGGAGATCAAGAAGAACCAGGATTCCGGTGAATGCGCACCATGTCTATTGGATGACGGCGAGACTCAAATTGGATGCTCGGACACCTGCATCAAGGTCAATGTAGATCAGATTAAGGTAGGCAATAGGGAGGCCATGGCATTCGGATTTGCAGCAGCCACTAACAACGTTAAG
>JALNZQ010000329.1 GCA_023229165.1 Methanothrix sp. | reverse complement strand
AATTACGCGGATTTTTCAGGCGCTGATCTTCGAGGAGCTACTTTTTTTGCATTAAATGCAGAAGGTTTGATCTTCCATAAAGCAGTGCTAAGTTCGGTCATAATGGATGGAATGCTCCTGAGCGGGGTGGATTTCAGCAATGCAGATATGAGGAATATTCAGATCAGCAAGGCCACCTTAGAAAACGTCAATCTTTCGGGCTCAGATTTGCGAGGGGCTAACCTGACAACAGTGTACCTCGTGGGCGTCGATCTGAGTGATGCCAATCTCGTGGGAGTCAAGTACGATAAGATAACGCTTCCATTCATTGCAGCGTCCAATCTGAGCGGGACGAAAATGAGCCCTGATTTGCAAAAAGATATCAAAGAACTTTCATCAGGAAGTGGCTTGTGAAGGCAAGGTTCATCGGTGATGCCATGTTTTTGATTGCATCAATGGCTTGATTTACAGGGTGACGCCCAATGCCGGCAAGGCCGGTCTGGCCGACATAGAGCTAGCATAAACAGGATTCATTGGGGTCCTGCAAGTATCCTGCCCCATGCACTATTTGCAGCATGAATCGGGCCGCTTTCTCGGACATGCGGCCCTGTCTGCCTTTATCGAGGATTTCCGGTATGCGCATCTTGTTTAATTGCTATCAAGCTTTTTTATGTTTTTGTCTGGCTCTCTTTGATCGGCAACTGCATCTCTGTCAAAAGCTCCTCTGGGGCTGTCTTGCAGGGATCGCTGAGATAAAGCTCTCTGCCCGGTCCGGCAAACTCCATCCCATTTTTTATCATGTACTCGTAGATCTCCTTGTAAGTCAGGTGGAGGGTATCATAGCTACCTTTGTGCACAACTGCCAGGACCCTGGCAGGAGGAAGATCCTTGACTTCCATACCCTCATCCACTTCTATCCTTCCGGTAATGGGTATAGCCACCTCGATATCGGCATCCTTCTCCTTATATTCCTGGTCGTGGTAAATCGCCATGACGGGTCCGCTCATCTTCACGAGATTTTTCTGGTTGACCGGCCGGAAAAGCATCTCGCAGAGCTCTCCAATGAGGCGGCCGATGGTTTCGCCATAGCTTCCTTTGTCCCTCTTGCTTACCACCCGCAGGGCGGGCACATCTTTGATAACCGGCTCGCTTAATGCCATCTTTATCAGCTCCTTATCGTTTTGTTTGAGCATGGCCTCGATCCTTTGCAGCCTGGCGATCTCGCTTCTGGTCCGGCAGAGATGCTTTTCTCTCAGCGTCTGCAAGGCACACCTATCACCTTTCGACTCAGCATCGAGGTAGCTGGCTACCTCTTCCAGGGATATGCCCAAAGAACACAATGTCTTTACTCTCACGCCTCTCTCCATCTGGTCTGCCGTGTAATAGCGGTATCCGGTTAATGTATCTTTGGCTGCCGGTACCAGCAGCCCCAACTGGTCGTAGTAGCGCAGGGCCTTGGGAGTGATTCTCGTAATAATTGAGAACCTGGTGATGGGAATCTGATCGACGGTCATGGCTCATATTCAAGGAGATCTTTCTTATTTGTAAGGGCATGCAGTCTAACGCGGGGGAAGGTTTGGAGGAGAGACCGGATAATAGAGCGGCAAACCATTGAGATTGTGGCAAGCGGCTTCGCCTGATGAAAGAGGAACGGCTTACAGTACCCGAATATGCTCGCGTCCATCTGGATTAAAAGGCAGCGATCTTTGAAGACATCCATTGCCACAATATCCCTCAATTTCTTGTTTTACTCTGGCATATAAAAATTGGTCCAGAACTTGATCGTCCTTGACGACGTTTGCGCGCAGGATCGCCTCCAGAACAAATCCCGATTTTTCGAGTACACGGGCTGAAGCCGGATTCGTAGTGTAAGGTTCTGCATAGATGCGATAAAAGCCCAGCTCATTGAACGCATATTCGCTCAATGCTTTTACTGCCTGCGTCATTATCCCCTTTCCCCAGAAGGGCTCTGCCAGCCAATAGCCTAATTCTGCGGTGAATCGATGGACATCTTGACCTGGCATCAATCCTATGCTTCCGATAGCTTCGCTCTTCGATGCGATGGCAAAAGCAATTCTTGGCTCTTTTTGCAGAGCTCTGGAAATAAATAAGGACGCATCGTCCCGAGCATAGGGATAGGGAAAGCCATCTCTCAGGTTGCTCCATATCTTCCGGTTATTTGCATATCGAGCTAAATAAGTGGCATCGTCATCATGCCAATCTCGAATCATGTATCCTCCGAAGCTATATCTCAATTGCATTGCCCCCATGAATTCTATGTCTTCACCAGAGGACAAGGTAAACTGTGTCTCCTTCTTTCTTGCCTTTGAGGAGCTGGCAGTGGCGAAGGATGGCAAATTGGTTCTCAAGCTCCGGGGCGGGCAGCTTGAAGTTCTCCATCAGCTCTGCCCTGGTGGCCTTGCCCTTCTCCTGGATGTACTCATAGATCTCCTTTTGCAGATCCGTAAGGCCATCAGTTCCTTCCAGGCCGTGGCTCGTTCGAAATATCTTCTTTGACCTCTCT
>JALNZQ010000328.1:943-2513 GCA_023229165.1 Methanothrix sp. | reverse complement strand
CGGGATCAAGCGTCCCATAAACTTGTCAGCCTTCACTGCCCATATCCGGGCTTAACGTGACCGGATACAATATGTGGTTTTCCATCCGTCACGTGTGAGCCCCTGCCTGGGCTCATGGGCGTTTCAAGAGGTCGTTAAGATGCATTTGTTATATACTATGTCTCTTAGATAGATTAATGCTTCGAGCAGGAAGTGTTAGCAGGTCCGAGACACCAATTGCCTGCGGGCCCAGCCTGGGCCGGGCTGTAGTTTGGGTGGGCTGGATTGCCTGGCGGGGACTTGAGGGCAGAAGGCCGATCGGACCAGAGGAGTCGGGTGAGGCCACATTAGCTTCCAATAACATCACGATATCTCAATCATGCACGCTAAATCAATTGCACATTAAATGAAGAATTAGCTTTATTGTATAGTTTCTTATCCAAAGTCAATAAAGGGACTTGCTCTTTTTCTGCCAGTGCTAAGAAGAGAGAATCATAAAAGGACGCGGTAGTAACAATCGAGATATCATATGCCTTTGCCATCATATCCTGCGCTCTGACGATATCGCACGCTTCGGAGATAAAGGTCTGACATTTCTGCAGAGCATTGAGTGTTAGATCCCTGTCCTTCCCGAATAGAGTCACCTGTTTCCAAGCGACGTTCCCAACCTCAATTACTGCCAGGTCCAGAGTGATCAAATCCGGTTTGGTGACTGCTTCCAGAGCTCTTTGAGAGGCATCCTCTTTGAAAAACATAGCTGCCAGGATATTCGAATCCAAAGCAACCTTATCAAGCATCTCGATCCTCCCGTATCATCTCAGCAGCACCGATTGCATTGGGCTTTTGATGCTTCCACAGTTCCTGAACCTCGGACAGGAGCCTTTCTTTTTTCTTTTCCCGAACCATTCTCTCCACGGTTTGCTTGATCTCTCCCTGCCAATTGACATCAGACATCTCATCCATCATCCGGCGTATACGGTCTTCAATGCGAACGCTATAAACTGCAGTTGACATATAATGATGTTTATTCCGAAAGTATATAAGATTTTTCTGTAGCTCGCCCGTTCGCCCATCACCAGCATATCTTCGCCTCAGGCAGCGCTTGTGGCCGCTGCCTGCGGGCCCAGCCTGGGCTGCGTTGTTGTCAGGGCGGATGGGATCGCCTGGCGGGGGGGACCAGGGGGCCGGTCGGGCCTGAGGGCCAGAAAAGGCTGGAGTCTAGCGAAGGGGGCTTTTCCAGAGGGCCGGGTTTTGGAAACGATAACGAGTTGCGGTTAATATTAGCCGATAATTATAACCGAGCAACTACGGGCACCACAAAGGCACAAAGCGCACAAAGGACGCACAAAGACGCTAAAAATAATCTCTGTGACAGACCCCCTATCTGCAATTGCTGCGGGGCTTTTCGCTAGGCGGGCCCGCTCGCACGCGCTCGTACTCGGGCGCGGGAGAACGGTCGGGCCTGGGGGCGAAATATCTCTAGCAGGCGAAAAGGACAACTGCGCGTCGTCGATGACGATCCGTGATTTGTATTGCAAAGCTAGCCCGTTCGGCTAAAGAAAAAGCTATGGCATTTTCGGTTGTGTTGGCT
>JALNZQ010000328.1:0-933 GCA_023229165.1 Methanothrix sp. | reverse complement strand
TTGGCTTGAATGCTTGAATTTCGAAAGCTAAGCCTTAATGCAGGTTTAAGTAAAAATTGCAATTGGCAAAATCTGAATAGCAGGCGCTTTTATCTCGGTTACTATTTCTGGCAGATTTAGCCCAGAACCCTCTGCTTCTTTTAGGGCTCCTGTTAAATCATTAAAAAGATTCAGATCTAGCTGTCTAAAGCTTGTATTTCTTAATAGATTGATAGTGTCGGTTGATTCTGGTTTTATTACACGTATTATTTTTCCTAAAATATTAAACTCTCCATCAATAGCTTCATTGGCAGTTTTATTATTAAAATAGTTTATTTCTGCATTCAATGCCACTTTTATTATTTTGAATACCCCGCAGCTCTGCTGCGGGGATGGACATGAAACCGATTTAAGGTTGAAGCATGCAATGAGTATTGATGTTAGAATTGCGGCATGCAAGCCATTGTGTTTATAAAATTAGGTATCATATGGTGCTCTGCATCAAATACAGGAAACGGATGTTACTGCCTTCCGCAAGGATTGCTCAATTAAAGGAAATTTGTTCTGAGATTGGGAAAAGGTATTGTTTTGAGTTTGATGCGATTGGAACTGATGGCGACCACGTTCATATTTTTGTAGGATCTGAGCCCAAATATTCTCCGTCGAAAGTCATGCAGATTATAAAAAGCATTGCAGCTAAACAGATGTTCAAAGCTTTTCCAGAGATTAGAAAGGAACTTTGGGGCGGCGAGTTTTGGAGCGATGGAGGATATATCGGAACAGTGGGTGAAGGCATCACTGCAGAAATAATTCGGAATTACATCGAGCATCAGGGGACCTTGGAAGAAAAAGATGGATACAAACAATTGAATTTACTAGATTTCAATTAACCTGGCGGCGGCGCCTTGCATGCCCCGCAGCTCTGCTGCGGGGTGCGCCGCCGCAGTTTGACTA
>JALNZQ010000327.1 GCA_023229165.1 Methanothrix sp. | reverse complement strand
CCCAGTTGCATCATGAGGGCGGCGTCTGCGGGTGTTGCCACGCCTCCGGCGGCAAAGTTGACTACAGGCAAGCGCTCCAGGCGAGCGGACTCGACCACCAGATCATAATCGGCCTGTATCTCGCGGGCGACTTTTTGAAGCTGCAGATCATCCAAGCCCTTCAAGCTCCGGATCTGGCCTAAGATCCCTCTCATGTGAAGGACAGCCTGGCTCACATCGCCGGTTCCGGCCTCGCCTTTGGTTCGGATCATGGCCGCGCCCTCTTTGATGCGACGCAGTGCCTCACCCAGGTTTCGAGCCCCGCAGACGAATGGAATGGTGAATTTTGTCTTTTCGATATGAAACTCGTCGGCCGGCGTGAGCACCTCTGACTCGTCCACCATGTCTACACCCAGGGCCTCCAGAATCTGGGCTTCCACGAAGTGGCCGATTCTGGCCTTGGCCATAACTGGAATGGTCACGGAATTAATAATATCCTCAATTATTGACGGATCAGCCATGCGGGCCACTCCGCCCATCTTTCTGATGTCCGCAGGAACAGCATGAAGGGCCATAACTGCGACCGCACCCGCTTCCTCAGCTATGGCTGCCTGTTCCGGGGTTGTGACATCCATGATCACTCCGCCTTTTTGCATCTTGGCAAAGCCGCGTTTGATTAGCTCAGTGCCAAATCTCAGATTCTTTAGTTCCAGTACCATGAAATCCTCTGGCCTCTCGGGCCGATTTAAGGCTGGAGAAGCCTTGATAATCCGATTAATAGCTTTGCATCGAGGCAAATCATCTGGCTCTTGGCTATTTTTGCCTCAATCTATACTCTTACATAACTGTGCAACCAGTCGAAGATCAAAGAGGAATGAAATGAGCGATAAGAAATATGGAATTGGCACTCTAGCGGTTCATGCCGGGCAGGAGAGCCCCGATCCTACGACCGGGTCTCGAGTCGTCCCTATCTATCAGACCGCTTCCTACGTATTTAAGAGTACAGAGCACGCAGCCAATCTCTTTGCTCTGAAAGAGCTCGGCAACATCTACACCAGGATCATGAACCCAACCAGCGACGTCTTCGAGAAGCGAATAGCTGCTCTCGAAGGTGGCAGCGGTGCTCTGGCTGTGGCATCCGGTCAGGCCGCTATCTCAATCGCGCTTCTTACCATAACCCAGGTCGGCGACGAGATCGTTTCCGGCAATAATCTCTACGGCGGCACTTACGAGCTATTCCACTACACCTTCCCAAAGCTCGGCCGAAAGGTAATATTCGTAGATTCCACCAGGCCAGAGGAGTTTTTAAAGGCCATCAACTCCAAAACGCGGGCCATCTATGCCGAGACCATCGGCAACCCAAAGCTGGATGTGCCTGACTTCGAGAGGATCGCAAAGATCGCTCATGAGGCAGGCATTCCCTTTGTGGTGGACAACACAGTGGGAATCGGCATAGTTAGACCTATCGACTACGGCGCGGACATAATTGTGGATTCGGCCACGAAATTTATAAACGGCCACGGAAACTCCATTGGTGGGATAATCGTTGATTCAGGGAAATTCAACTGGTCCAATGGAAAGTTTCCAGAATTTACAGAACCTGATCCGAGCTACCATGGTCTCAAGTACTGGGATACATTCGGAAACTTTCCGGGGCTTGGGAATGTAGCTTTCGTCTTCAAGGCGAGGGTGCAGCTTCTGCGTGACCTCGGGCCGACCTTGAGCCCCTTCAATGCTTTCCTGTTCTTAGAGGGCGTGGAGACCATTGCCCTGCGCCAGGAGAGGCACTCTGAGAATGCACTGAAGGTGGCCAAATACCTGCAAAGCCATCCGGCAGTGGCCTGGGTCAATTATCCCGGTCTCGAGAGCCACCCCAGCCACGCTTTAGCTGTGAAGTATCTGAAGGGCAAGTACAACGCCATCCTCGGGTTCGGCATAAAGGGTGGGCTGCCCGCTGCCAAGAAGTTCATCGAGTCATTGGACCTGTTAAGCCATCTGGCTAACATCGGCGACTCCAAGAGCCTGGTCATCCATCCTGCATCAACCACCCACCAGCAGTTGACGCCCGCCGAGCAGGAGGCCACGGGAGTTACCGCAGACTTCATTCGCGTATCTGTGGGCATCGAAGACGTGGAGGACATCATCGCCGACCTTGATCAGGCCTTGGCCAAAGCTGTGAAGTGAAGCCACAATTAAAAGAAGCGATGAAACACGGCCCGTTGGCATATATTCATCAGCTCAGGCATAGATCTGGGCGATCACTTTTTTTATATAATTATCAAATAATTATTATCCGCAAAGGTAATTCCACTCCGCCCCTAGATCGCATCCTTGGCGTGACCTCATTGCAGTTGGGATGATACTACTCATCTTGTTTTTTCGGCTTTGCGGCAATTTTTGCTCAATCCTTCAAGCCTTTAAATTTCTGGTACGTGTTTAGCCCTCACTTAAATTTCTAAAAATTTCCATCAAAATTCATTTAGACCAGAAAAATTAAGTAATATAATCGTAATATTCTTTTATTGGGAGTATGGA
>JALNZQ010000079.1 GCA_023229165.1 Methanothrix sp. | reverse complement strand
TCAAGGTGCGCGTAGATGGAAATGCCGGCCTGCAGGATTACCAACTGGGCTGTGAGATTGATTGCCAAGAGAAAAGCATAATTGTCCCCCTGCAAATCTCCCTATCGCGCGCCGGGATTTTAGGAACCTTTGCACAGCAGGTATTGGGGGGGCTGGCAATCGCAGGTATCGCAGCTTTTCTTATATGGAAAAGAGGAGATCAACTCTTCCGTCGCAAGAAAAGACGACGGCAAATGTAGCAGTGAGATAAAACAAGAGCGGTACATGACGAAAAAACCGGTAGAAGCTAAAGGAATTTGCAAGAGATATAAGAGCTTCTTGGAAAGCAGCACCACAGTCCTTCAGAACATATCCCTGGATATCGAGGAGGGAGAGATATTCGGCCTGCTCGGCCCCAACGGCTCAGGCAAGACCACGCTCATCTCCATCTTCTCCACTCTCATCTACCCGGAGCAGGGCAGTCTTTTCATCCTGGGAATGGACGCACGTCGCGACAACGGAGAGATACGCAAAGTCATAAACATCAGCACCGCCAAGCCCAATTTTCCCTGGAGCTTGACAGTGCAAGAGAATCTGCGCCACTACGGCATGCTCTACGGCCTTTATGGCTCCGCCCTCTCCCGGACGGTGGGAGATCAGATCGATGCCTTTGAGCTGGGTGATTTTAGGGATACTAAGTTCGAGAACCTCTCCACAGGCCTAAAGCAGCGTCTCTCTCTGGCCAAGGCCATGCTCAACCACCCTCGTCTGCTGTTCCTGGACGAGCCCACCACGGGTCTTGATCCGGATATCTCCATAAAAACCCGTATGCTGATAAAGAGAATTCACCAGGAACAGAACATCTCCGTTGTCTTATCCACTCACTACATGCCTGAGGCGGAGATGCTCTGCGACAGGATTGCCTTTTTGCGCAAGGGTCAGATTGTGGCGCTGGATACGCCCCGCAATTTAAAGAAGCATCTGGGGCTGGGGGAGAAGGTGGTGGTCTCTTACGAAGGGCCCGCGGACATAAGGGCCCTGGAGAGCATGCCGGGCGTTTTAGGCGTAAAAGCGGAGAAGGGCCGCTTGGAGATTATGATCGACAGAAACGAGGATAGTCTGGACAGGATCATCAAGCTCTTTTGCAATGCCAGAATTCTTGATATAACCATAAAAGAGCCCGATTTGGAGGATGTATTCCTTGAACTGGCAAGGTGAATTGAACAAGTACCTGGCTAGTGCCTACAAGAACTGGATCACCTCCAAGAGGAACATCTTCACCTTATTCGAGCTATTCTTCTGGCCCATGATCAGCCTGCTATCCATTGGTCTGCTCACGCGGTTCCTGAAGGTGGAGGGCTCGATGGTCTCCTTTCTCCTGGTGGGCGCTATTGCTCTTACCATTTTGCAGGTGGCCCAGATCGATGTAGCCTACGTTCTTTTATTCGACATGTGGTCCAAGAGCATCAAGAATACTTTCATCGCTCCGATTCATAGCTACCATCTGGTCTTTGGTGCAACACTTTTCGGCATCCTTCGGGGCAGTGTAGTATTCTTCATTCTGGCGATAGTCAGCCGCTACCTCTTTGGCTTTGATTTCCAGGAGGGCGGCCTTCTACCGGTGCTGATATTTCTGGCAGGTGTTTTCGCTACGGCTGCGGTCATCGGCATCATAGTATGCATATCCATTCTCACCTTCGGCCAGAAGGCGGACGTTGCCGCCTGGAGCCTGAGCGGTATGATCCTGCTCGTGAGTGGAATTTACTATCCCGTAGAGGTGTTGCCTCCCTTGTTGCAGACGCTTGCTAGAGCCATACCCCTGACCTACTTTTTAGAATACTACAGGTCAGTATTTATTCCGGGGCCCCATCATCTGGCCATTGGCGCATTTCTTGCCGTTTTCTACCTGGTACTGGGGCTGATCCTCTTCGATCGCGCCATTGAGAGGGCGAGAAGGACAGGAATATTGTTGCGGCTGTCGGAGTAGCGTTTCAAGAGAAGGCATTACATGTTCCGGTTTGTGAGGTGTTGGGATTGATAGAAGGCATTTTGGGTCGCGTCCCGGTAGGAGACAGCCACCCCGTGCGGCTGATGGGCGTAATCAATCTCAGCCGTGAGTCGTTCTACAAGGGCTCAGTGGCCGGCCCCCATGAGGTTCTCTCCCTGGCGATAGCTATGCAAGAGCAGGGCGCGGATATGATCGATCTGGGTGCAGTCTCCACGGCGCCAGGCTCTCCACCAATTAGTGAGGCAGTGGAACGAGAGAGGCTCTTTCCCGCGCTCAAGGATATTTTGGAAAACCTGGATATCACCATCTCTATAGACACACAGAGGTCCGGCATTGCCAAAGAGGCCCTTTCTCGCGGTGCCCTCTGCATAAATGATGTCTCCGGACTGTCTGACCCCAATATGGCCGCCAGTGTAGCCGAGTACGACGGCTCCTTGATCATCATGGCCGCCCGGCAGAGAGCGGGCGATCTGCTCCAAATAAACGAGATAATTGCCTTGCTGGGAGAAAGAGCGAGGACGGCAGTGCAGGCCGGAGTAAACCCGACTAAGATCTCAGTTGATCCGGGCATCGGCAAATGGATACCGGAAAAGACTCCTGCCCACGATCTGGCCATTTTGGACGGCATGTTGCGTCTGCGCGCTTTGGAGCGGCCGGTGGTTGCAGCGCTTTCCCGCAAGTCCTTCATTGGGGAGCGCCTGAATAAGCCCGATCCCTTCCAGAGGCTGTCGGGAACGCTGGCAGCCACGGCCATAGCTGTTTATCTGGGGGCGCATATTGTCAGGACGCATGATATCGCCGCCAGCCTGGATACCGTAGCCATGGCAAAGGCCATCAGAGGCCGTCCGGCATTGTCTGCAGACGAGGAGATGGTGGTGGAGGAGCTTGGCTATCTGGGCCATGGAGAGGATCTGGCCGAGACCCTTCGCAGGACAGAGGTAGATGAGCCGGGATTTGGCACGATCTGCAAGAAAAGCTCTTTTCGCATCCTGGCCGTACGCGGCCTTAGCAGCATGGAGGCCATAATAATAAAACAGGAAATGCTGGCCCGAGGCGGAGATGCCGCCATTCCCAAGCTGGCGCTTCGCTGTGATCCCCGACCGGAAGAGGTTTTAATATTCGGCACTTCCCACCAGATAGCCGGCCTGGTAAAGAACTTGAGCGGTCAGCCCTTTCGGCTCTCACGCCTGGCCGCGAGGATAAATGAGGCTACTAAAATGATAGAAAGCCCAGAACGTTACAGGTGAGTTTATTGCAGGTTTTAGGCATAAAGACGGATCTCATAAGCCCGGGCGATGACCTGGTAAAGTCTCTTGATAAGGCCATGGCCGGATCGGGCCTGGCCTTGCAGGACGGCGACATTCTGGTTGTCTCGGAGAGCACTGTCGCAACAGCGGAAGGGCGGGTTGTGGCTTTGCATGATGTCACTGCTAGCCCTCTCGCGCTCTCTATGGCTGCCAAGTACAGCAAAGATCCGCGCGAGATGGAGCTGATCCTCCAAGAATCGGACGAGATAATGGGAGGCATCCCGGGTGTGGTGCTGACTCTGCGGGGGGGCTTTCTTTATCCCAACGCCGGCATCGATAACTCCAATGCCCCTCCCGGGCACGTGGTCCTATTTCCGGCTGATGCACAAAAATCGGCATTCGAAATTCGGGAGCGCATGGCCCGAGGTCGCAAGATTGCGGTTATCATCGGCGACAGCCGGACTCATCCCCTGCGACTGGGCTGCGTAGGCGTGGCTTTGGCCTGTGTGGGCATGGAGCCGGTAGAGGACGCGCGAGGCCAAAAGGACCTCTTCGGCCGAGAGCTCAAGATCACCCGCAAGGCTGTGGCAGACAATTTAGTCTCTGCCGCTCAGATAGTGATGGGCGAAGGAGACGAGGGAATTCCGGCTGTGATCATAAGGGACGCACCGGTGTCTATCAGCGAGGTGCATTGCGCCATCCCCACCATCCCGCCCCAGGAGTGCATGTACATAGGCGCACTACGTTCTGGCCCCCGTCCTTATACCGGAGGGTATGATCAGCTCATCGAGCAGGCCGCGCAGGCAGCGAAAGATGCCTATGCCCCTTACTCCGGATTTTTGGTAGGCGCGGCGCTTCTCTCCCGGAGCGGCAAAATCTACACAGCAGGCAACATTGAGAATGCCGCTTCCGGGGCGGACATCTGTGCGGAGAGGGCGGCCCTGGCAAGAGCCATCGCCTCAGGCGAGAAGGAATTTGAGGCGATTGCGATAGTTGGAAATGCAGTCGAGCCTGTATCGCCCTGCGGCATATGCCGGCAGAGCCTGATCGAGTTCGGAGAGGATATTATCGTCATCATGGCAAATGCGAAAGGTGATGCAATGACTGCTACACTCGCTGATCTTCTGCCAAAAGCGTTTACGGGCAAGTGCCTGAGATAGCTCAAAGCATTTTTTAAAAAAGTATGAACAAAGAATGTCCGGAATTCCGGGCATCCTTTAGTGAGCTTCGCCCACCAGATCCTTGCCAGGTTCCTTGCGCTCCACGGTATCGAGCTTGCACTCGACTGGGCTGCAGACCAGGACATCCTGGGACTGGAATTTGGTGTACGGATTTTCGGGTATGGTCGTATCCAGGCCCATGGAGGCGGCCATCATCTCAACAATATCCACCATCTTAATGGGGGACTTTGCGGTGTTTCTTCCGTCGATCAGGTTCAGCCTGCAGAACGGACAGGTAGAACAGATTACCTCTGCCTGAATATCCGTTGCATCCTGAACTCTGGCCATAGCGCAGTCCATGGCCAGGTCGGGAATACCGGCCTTCACACCGCCGCCTGCTCCACAGCACCTCTGCAGAGCCCTGTTTCTTACCATCTCCTGGAACTTGACGCCGGGAATGGACTGAACTACATCTCTGGGTGCCTCGAAGGACCAGTCTTTTCCCTTGAGGTGCATGAGATGCCGGCCGTTGTGGCAGGGATCGTGGTAAGTGAATCTGTAATTCAGAGGTATCTTGTACTCAACCTCGCCTTTTCTTATCTTCTCCCTCAAGAATACGGATAGCGGCATGGTCTCGTAGGGGATGTAGCCCTCGTACCACATGGGCCAATCTACGGCTGCATTTCGCAGACATCCGGCGCAGGCAAAGAGCACGTTCTTCGCTCCGCCATCCTTGAGAGCATCGATATTATGCACGGCATGCTCGGCCATGACCTCGCGCTGGCCGGTTCTGATCAGAGCTGAAGCACAGCACCATTCGTCCTTGCCGAGCATTGCGAAGTCCACGTTCAATTTATTCAGGATCCTGACGGTAGCAACTCCGAGAGCCTGCTGCCTGTATGCGGCAGTGCATCCTGCAAAGTAAAATAAGTCTCCGGAATCCAGTACCTTGGCATCCTTGGGTATCCAGCACAGTCGGTCTTCTTGCTTGGCCATGTAGGGATTTCTATCTCCCTTGATGAGCTTGGGGAAGAAGGGCTGCTTTCCCACGGGTCCGTCGCCACGCTTTACCAGGTTAGGCCGCATGGCCTCCCACAGCTCAACGGTCTTGATTCCTGCCTCACAGACCGTGCCGCAGACGCCGCAAGTGGTGCAGCTGTATGTATCTTCGGTGAAGACCTTCATCTCATCATCGGTGAGGGGCTTGGGACCGAAGATCTTGGCTCGCAGGCTCTGGCTCTTGGCCATGAGCTCTCTCCACCTTGCGTTCTTATACATGGGAGTAATGCCTGGCCGATCCTGTCTCACAGCGAAGGTCGGGCACCACTTCATGCACTCTTGACATCTATTGCAGCCGTCTACTTCCATGAGCTGAGTGGACATCATATAGCCCGTCATCAAGGGCTTGGAGCCTTTTTGATCAGCCATTTTTATTCTCCTCCTCTGTTGGCCAGAAGGGTCATGGGTGTCGCTATGACGTGGATGTATTTGCTCCATGGTAAAATCAAGGCGAACAGACCAATTGCCAGGACGGTGTGAATCAATGCGAAGTGGGGTGCATAGATGGGATACTCAAAGGCATTTCCGATGAGGAAGGAATTGCCGCGCATCCACTCGGCATAAAATCCAGTGACGGTGATGAGAAACACGGCACCGATCAAGAAAGCATCATAGGCGCTGGTGTTATCCCGGACAAACTTAAGCAGGAATCTCCTGGACACGGCAATGGTGGCTCCGATGAGGAGCAGGTAGCCGAAGATATCGAAAGGCAGCGACAGGAGTTCCTTTGCCATCTCAGCTTCTGCAGAGAGCCCGAGCAGGTTGAAATGCTCAACGATATCGATCATAAGTCCAAGACCGGAAAGAGCCGCCAGCATCAAAAATCCATAGAACATGGACATGTGCATAACCCATCGCACCGGGCTTCTGGCCAAAGTCCTCCTTAAGAGAAGAACATCAAGCACAACTGTCCTTAAAAATACCCATAATCCATCCTTAAATGCCTCGTGAATCCAGGTGGCAAGGAAGAGCCAGAAGCTATTGCGCAACTGGTCGTGGTAGCCGGTGGATCCGAGGCCCCATTTCTTAAAGTTGAAATATATACCATATATCCAGACAGCAAGTACAATTACTGTCAGGAATATCACAAGATTAAAAGTGAGGCCCAACGTGTAGAACGCCATCTCATTTCCTCCTCGTTATATTTATCACTATATCGGGGCGATACGACCATCATTTGTGTCAAACTTACCTGACAACTAATACTTAAATATTCCCTCACCGCAGCCTGAAATTGCTTCCAGCGGGACGGAGTTCATAAGAAATCATATATGCAAAAATGCTTCTGCGTATCTTTCCCCACCAGCCTTTTGCTTTTGCCTGGTATTTGACGCCGGGAAGAAAAGTGGAAAATCGCTAAAAAAGATTGGTCTTTCTGAATCGTCTTTGGGCCTGGGCCGCGAAGGCCAGCTACAGGCCCAATTTTACCTCAAAGGATTTGCGGTCTTCTCTTCTTGGGCCACTGGGGTCCGGACTGCGGGCCCTCGGGCATATCCCAATTCGCCGGTCTCATGCCTGTGCGGATGCCTGCGGCATCTTCAAACAAGTAGTCTGCTTCGAATCTGAGCAAGGTTTCCTCCCGATTAATGGGATTCTTAGTTTTGCAGTGCAGTCTAACTTTTTCGATGTTAGACGAACTCAATTTAGACAATAATCGAATATAAGGATTTCGGTCTTTGCATGGAAAAGCCTTAAAGATCAGCTTCACATTATTTCTTCCGACCATGTCTGCCATCAAATTCTTCAGCACCAACGGCCAAACCGAGCGCGTGGACTTTCGAGCAGCGCTCTTGATGGGCCAGGCCCCGGACAAGGGGCTCTACATGCCGGAAGAGATTCCTCAGATTCCCAAGAGCAGGATCGGGCAATTTTCAAAGATGAGCTATCCGCAAATCGCCTACGAGGTCATCAAGCCTTATTTGGGCAATCTCGTCTCCGACTCAGACCTGCGGGCAATGCTGGAAGACGCCTACAATTACGAGGTCCCGGTAGAGCGAGTCTATGACGAAAAGTATGTAATGCGGCTGGATCGCGGCCCCACCTGCTCTTTCAAGGACTTCGCAGCCAGGGCAATGGGCCGGATGATCCAGTACTTCCTGAAACAGGAAGGCAAAAGCATACTCATCCTCACCGCGACCTCGGGAGACACGGGCTCTGCCGTGGCTCATGCCTTCTATGGTCTGGATAACGTATTGGTGGTAGTATTATTTCCGGAGAAGGAGGTAACAGAGAGGCAGCGCCGCCAGATGACCACCTTGGGCAAAAATATCTTCCCGCTTGCAGTAAAAGGCAAGTTTGATGACTGCCAGGCTCTGGTCAAGAAAGCCTTTGTAGATGCCGATCTGTCTGCCCTCAATCTCTCCTCGGCCAATTCCATCAATATAGGCAGACTGCTGCCCCAGGCTGTCTATTACTTCTACGCTCACTCACGCGTCGCACCACTGGGGGGAGAGATCGTCTTCTCGGTGCCCAGCGGCAACTTCGGAGACCTCATGGGTGGCCTTTTGGCCTTGAAGATGGGCCTTCCCGCGAGAAAGTTCGTGGTGGCGACCAATGAGAACGATGAGTTCCCCCGCTTCATGGATACAGGCATCTACGAGCCCATCCGGTCCAGTAAGAACTGCATCTCCAATGCCATGAACGTCGGCCACCCCAGTAACCTCGCCCGCCTCTTCTGCCTTTACGGCGGTCAGATGGATGAGACCGGCCGCGTAGGGCTAAGGCCGGATCTGGCGGCCATGCATAAAGATATCTATGCCGTCTCTATCACTGACGAAGAGACCCGACAGACCATCAAGGAGGCATACAGCCGGTACCGCGTCCTGCTGGAGCCGCACGGAGCCGTGGCCTGGGCCGGGCTCATGAAGTACTTAAAAGAGTGCGGCGATTTCAGCCCGTGCGTCTCCCTGGAGACGGCCGACCCGGCCAAGTTCCCGGATGAGATCGTGCGAGCCACCGGCATAAATCCGCCTCTGCCTGCGGCCATGGCCCGGCTGGATGAGCTGGAGGAAAAATTCGAGAAGATGGACGGACAGTACTCCTCTTTGAAGGATTACCTTAGGCGCTTTCTCTAGATTAGGTGATTCAAGGATGTCGCGGCAAATTGAGGGCATATTCTTCGACGATATCGGCAGCTTTCCCCTGCCCAAAGGAGTCAGGCTGGAGAGCTTGTCTCGCGATCAATACCTAAATCTTGTGCGCGATGTTCTGGCTCAAAAGAGCCGTGCCGGCGTAGAGGTTCCCACTTACCCCCAGTTCCGGGATATGATCAGCATGTTCATGGACTGCATCGAGAATCCGGCCTTAACACAGAGCCCCTACCTGATCAAGAAAGAGCATGCAAATATCATGGAGCTGGAGGCGGTGCCACCGGGCGGGGATGTGCGCGTCTGCGTCACCGGACCGGTGGAGCTTTATATCTCCGTCTTCGGGGCCACGCATTATCCGGATATTCTCAATAACCTGGCGAAGAGCGTGTCCAGGTTCATGGACGTGGCGCTGGAAGAGGAAAAGATGACGGTGGCATCTTTAGACGAGCCTAGCCTTGGTTTGAACTCAAACATCATTTTTTCAGAGGATGAGATCCTTGATGCCCTGCAGATCGCGAGCGCGCCCTGTCTGGGCATAGACTGCGAAGTACACCTGCATTCGCCACTTTATGCCGAGGCCTGTGCTCGCGTTCCCGGCATCAGCATCGTGGGCATTGAGTCAGCGGCGCATCCTGACTATCTGCAATTGATAGATAAAAAGGTCCTGGAGGATACAGACAGTTATCTTCGCGCAGGGATCGCACGAACCGATATTCTATCCATGTCCGCCCGCTTGAACGAACAGTTAGGCATCAATCTCTGGCAGGACATGCCAAGGCTGGAAAGGGAGATCCTGGAGTTGGAATCGCCCCAGGTAATGAGGAAAAGACTGGACAGAGCCTATGCTCTGTTTGGAGATAGGCTGAGGGCGACAGGTCCTGATTGCGGCCTGGGGTCCTGGCCAAGTCAAGATCTGGCGGGCAGGATTCTGGCCAACTGCGCAAAAGCAGTGAGATCTTTCCGACAGGATTACACAAACGGCCTGGCCACAAAAGCCTGAATTAAATAGCCGGGCCTGATTTGTAATATTAACGCTAACTAGTTAAGAGCTAGCTTTCCTAATATAAATATCAATGTATCGCATAAACATATTCAAATCATTGACATAACTCTGGAAATATCTCCGGCCATTAGCGCTGATGCATAAATATTTTACCTGTTCGGTTACTGATCTCAGTATATCTAATTAAGGATTACTATGATTACCATTATCTATAAATATTTTAAGAGCATTGGTAAGTGGTATGAAACTGAGGGTAGTTAGTTCTAAGAAAGAGATAACCGATCTAAACAGGAACGAGCAGCTGGTTCATCTGGCTTTCCGAGCCTCCAATATGGACGTGATGAACCTGGTCCAATCTTGCCCGCGCCTGCGAGCCGTGCAGATTCCGCCATCCTATCATGAGACCATGTCCAAAGCCGCTCAGCAATTCCTGGAGATTCAGGGTGTGCAGCTCTTGCGAGGAGATGTTTGGGGCCATAGGAAGGATATTGATGAGTATTATGCCATAGGCGAGAAGATTGTGGGCCGAATATCAAATCTCATGGCGGAAGGCAACAGCATCGACGAGACTGTAAAGAAGCTGCAAAGGGAGACCAAGCTATCGGAAGACTTGATCCGCTATATTCTCAAGGAGCAGGTGATGGTGTAGGTTGAATGAGGGTGCCCTCAGTCATTTTTTTGCGGATTTGACATTGCGC
>JALNZQ010000078.1 GCA_023229165.1 Methanothrix sp. | reverse complement strand
TGCGCATAACCGCATGGCTGAGATCGTCAATCCAAGGATATTTTAAAGTCCTCTCGAGCAAGATTACGAGTAGCCATGTTTATAAATAGAACAACGTGTGCATCTTCGTAGAAGTGATTCAATGAATGGAATCGAAGATGAGCTGCAGAAGATAAACGAGTTGGGCAGTGAGTACGAAAAGAGACTTGATGCCGAAGAAGAAAAATTAGCGGCCACAAGAAAACAGGATGACGCCATCGGTACGGCTGTTAAAGAAAAGATAATGAATCTGGAGGCAAAACTAAACCATAGGATGCCATTTGAGGTCCGATATCCAATTGGAGAATTCTCTGGTATTCCAACGTTCCCTTTCAGGGCCCAGGTTTACTTGGTTAAGACTGATGATAACAAGATACGAATGTTTCTGTCTCATCCGGGCGGAGCCGCAATAGATGTCTCCTATATGGATGCAAATCCCGAGATTTTAACTCTGATTACTGATCAGAAGATCGAGGGTTTTCTCAATGCGATCCAGGAAATGCTGAAAAAGAATATTTCTAAATAATCTTGAGGATTGATGGGTAGGCCGCCCTCCATCAAAATTCTTGTTTGGATTTGTGCGTTCTTCATCATTTCAAATACATTTACTTGGTTAAGGACTCTTCGACCACTGGACGTTGAGTTCGCAATCTGCTCTTGCACGACCCCACATAGCAAGGCTTGTTGTTATATATCTTATGTGTCAGTAAATTTGGGTACCAAAAGCTTTTTATGTAATAACACCGTAATAGTTCTAGATTCACAAACGGAGGAATTAAAAAATGGCAAATGATCGAGTCGAGACGGCGAAAGCTGATACTAAGAAAGTAGTAGCTGATATAGGGAACAAGGTAGCACATGCTAAAGCTGATGTTAATGCCGATGTGGAGAAAATCAAGGCAAATTTCGAGCACGATGAGGCCGAGAAAAAGGTAGCTTATGCCAAGGCTGACATAAAGGCCAATGCTGAGAAGGCAAAGGCTGATGTCGAGAATAAGGTAGCACATGTAAAAGCTGATGCCGGAAAAGCGATAGCTGACATAGGAAAAACAATAAAAGATGCAATCAAATAGACCCAGGAGAATATACACAGTCATCAATAATTAGGAGGTGAAATTAATGGCGGATTTGCTCTATTTGGCTCTCGTATTCTTTGTAATAGCTTTGATACTTGGAATACTGGGAGTACGCGGTGTCGGCATATCGATGGAAATCGCTAAATGGCTGATAATCGTATTCATCATCATGGCGGTACTGTCGCTTATATTTGGTGGCTCATTCCACTTGGCGACATTACAGCTTGCACAGCTTGGAATTTAGGATTGCATTTTAGGATTTGCGTATTAATTGCCCCTAAACCCATTATAGATAATGCTTGGGGGCAACATGCCAGATTCATAAATATCACCAGAGAAAAGAGGTTTTTATATGAAAAAGATATTAGTGGCCATACTTATTGCCACAATGATGCTGATGGCTCTGAGTGCAACAGCGGAAGAAACTAAATCAACTACAACAACAACTAGCGCAACTCCTGCCACCGAGCCTACAAGTACGACTAAATCAACGACTACGACTCCTGGCTTCGAAGCAACATTTGCTGTAGCAGGGATTCTGGCAGTGACCTTCGTAGCTCTGAGGAGAAGACACTAAGAACTTTTTTTTATTTTCGTAGCACCTTCCATCTAAACGAGCCAATATTTTCGGAGATGCTCAAGGAGAATAAAATGAATATTGATGAAATCGCGGTGGCTACTCCTCTATTTTCACATTGTGTCTCTCAAAGAATTCTTTTAAGGCTTCTTCGATCACGATGCTTTGGGCCCGCAAGCTACTTTTAGACTGCACGGTGTAAACCTTCAGCGTTTTGGACACAGATTCGGATAAGGTCAATGTGGTTTTCTGCATAGCTCTCTATAATAATGCTTCGTGCTTATATATCTTATGTGTCTGAAAATTTAGGTACCAAAATCTTTTTATGCAATAACAGACTATTATGTTTAGACTCTTAAATGGAGAAATTAAAGAATGACAAATGAAAATGTTGAGACGATAAAGGCTGATGCCAAGAAAGCAGTATCTGATTTAGAGAATATAATGTCCCATGCAAAGGCTGAGGTAGGGGCTGATATAGAGAAGGTGAAGGCCAAATTTGGACATGATGATGATGTGCTAGGCAAGAAAGCAGCTTACGCAAAGGCTGACATAAAAGCTGATGCCAAGAAGGCAGTTTCTGATTTAGGGAATATAATGTCCCATGCAAAAGCTGAGGTAGAGGCTGATGTAGAGAAGGTGAAGGCCAAATTTGGGCATGATGATGAGCTAGGCAAGAAAGCAGCTTATGCAAAGGCTGACATAAAGTCAGAAGCACAGAAGGCGAAGGCTGATTTAGATAATAAGCTAGTACATGAAAAAGCAGATGCTGCGAAGGTGAAGATTTCATAGAAAATAGAACAGCCGATGCACAGAAATATACAATACAAATCTTTTTCGCGAATTGCCTGTTCCTTCCTTTATAATTGAACTCGTTGGGATATCTGAGACTGTGAAATTTAGAGGCTAAATCAAAATCATGTAACATTTATCAATAGAGAGAGGTGTATAAAAAAATGGCGGATTTACTTTATTTGGGAATAGTGTTCTTTGTAATAGCTCTGATACTTGGAATATTAGGTGTGCGTGGTGCTGGGATATCGATGGATATTGCCAAATGGCTAATTATTGTATTCATAATCTTGGCGGTACTATCGGTTTTGTTTGGTGGCTCAATCCACCTGGCAACATTACAGCTTGGAATCTAGGACTTGCGTATTCACATGAGAAAGAGGATACAACAAAATCAACGACTACTACCAGCATGACACATGGCTTCGAGACAACACTTGCCATAGCCGGGCTCCTGGTGGTAACATTCGTAGCTCTGAGGAGATGACGTTAATTATGTTAAAAAAGCTTATAAAAATATTGTTCATGCTGGGGACTATAATCCCTCTCGCCATGGTCCTGGCGAGAAAGATCCATAATGCTGTGAAAAAGAATTGAATTCCTTAGATTAACTGATCTATTGAGGTGATCATTTTGAAGAAAGAAGAATTTATGCGGTTGATAGAGGGTTGCAAGCTTCCTGAGATGTTTGATCAAAATCTCTTGGATAATGCTTCCGTGATGTTCAGCAAATGGGGTATGAGCACACAAATGGACGAGAAGGAGCACCTTTTTAAGAGTTCCGGACTGGTCCCTAAATCCGAAGATCGCGATGCTCTAAAGAAGGAAAAAGAGGGACTGCGTTGTGTGTGCGAGAAGATGATGGACTCTCAGCTGAATAGGAAAGACGCAGTAATGATCATCAAGAATTTCAATAATATCAAAGATCCAAAATTTGAGTGGATTGAAGGATAGATTCGCTCCAAAAATTATATTCATTACCCAGACCGAGCGCCTTGATTGCAAGGTTCTCGGCCAGGTCCATTTTTTAGCCGCTGGTTCGGCCAAGTTCAATGCAGTCTTTGGCTACGCACTTTATATTTTAATAAACTTTATATGCGCATAGATTTTGATATTTTAGTACCAAAAGCTTTTTATTTAATGATATTCTATTGGAATTAGAACCGCTTACTGTGGATTCAGAGAATGATCGATGATAATGTAGATAAGTCGGCTGGCATCAGGAAGGCTAATGCCGACGCATGAAATAAAATGGATGAGATGCCGAAATAGACAATAAAAAGTCTAAATTTAAACGCGAGAAAACATTCTCCAGGTCAATCATTTGTTAAAATCAGCAGTAGTAATAAAAGATAGAGGATATATGGTACTTTGTGAATATTGTCAGAAAAATGTAACGCCAAATATATATTTAACCTGGACGGGATTTATTTGCAGTTTAGGCATCTCCTATTTGATCTACATAATAATAAAAATTCCACAATGCCCAAACTGCAATTTTCCTATGCCCCGAAGAAGCATGATTTTTGCCATCCCGTCGCAGCTTATCAAATTGGCGAGGATGAGTATATTGCAACTGATCAATTTTAGGGATCGAGCAATATTCGCTTATCGAAGGTCCTATATTAATCGCAAATTCGATCCATTCCAGCATTTCGGAAGTACGAACACACACCATAAAAAAGCTTTCAATATGATCACTAACGAAGTCCATAACTCGATTGGTTTAGATGGTTATGGGTTTCAGAAGTGATATCCATTTTTTGGCCATCGGTTCTGATGAACTTTAATTTGCTGAATTTATATGTGCATAGCTTATGGCATTTTAATATTTTGATACCAAAAGCTTTTTATTCAATGGCATTGTATTAGAATTAGAATCACAAATGGTGGATTCAAAAAATGATAGATGATAATGTAGATACGACAGCTGATGTCAAGAAGACGAAGGCTGATGTAGGGAAAAAGATGGGACACGCAAAAACTAATACGGAAAACGCGAAAACGACTCATAGGAAATGAGACGGCTGAGGCACTGAAATAAGCAATATATTAATGAATCAGGCAGATATGAGATGGGATGTAAAAAATTCTTGACATTCGTATCGCTATTTGCCTATCCCTTCTCCTAAAACTATGAGTTAATTGGAAATCTAAAAAGTTGATTTAAGAAATAGTAGGTGTTAAAATGAAATATAGCAAAATTTTACTGTTTATGACGGCGCTCTTATGCCTTGCGTTTCAGGCTTGCGCAGTATTGGATAGTCCAGGCAACTTGACTCCGAGCAACATAACTCCGAGCAACATAACTCCGAGCAGCTTGATTCCAAGCAACATAACTCCGAGCAACATAACTCCGAGCAACATAATTCCGAGCAGCTTGACTCCGAGCAGCTTGATTCCAAGCAACATAACTCCGAGCAATTTGACTCCGAGCAACTTGACTCCAGGCAACTTGACTCCGAGCAACTTGACTCCGAGCAACTTGACTCCGAGCAACTTGACTCCGAGCAACTTGACTCCGAGCAACATAACTCCGAGCAACATAACTCCGAGCAACATAACTCCAAGCAACATAACTCCAAGCAACATAACTCCAAGCAATTTGACTCCAGGCAACTTGACTCCGAGCAACACAACGGGATCTCACGGAGATTGGATTAGCCCCAACATGGGCCATGTGTCCACCCGTACAAATTCCGATCCTGGGCTGGCTGGCATGCTGCAGTGGCTCGATACCCCTGTACCAAACTTCCCCTGGTACACAACAAGTGGTTCATTCTTCTACAGCCAGGCATATAGCTACACTACCTTCTCACCCTTCGCAGAGTATTATGTAACCTCCGGTATGCCTGTAATGGGTGGGATAATAAGCAATCCTACCAGTTTCGATATAACGAAGAAAACGCCCCTCAGTGTGTACTACGGTTCCGGTATAGGGTTGCCATTCACCCAGTATGCATCCACAGTGCCGTCCAAGACCAACGACCTCTGGATTCAGGGAGCAACAAACTGGACACAGTATGTGGTTAGCCCAGTCGGAACCTGGCTGCAGTTAATTGCTTATGCACCCAATGACGGTCCGGCGGGATTCTATGAGATGATCCAGACCGACACAACCAGTTCGATTTACAAGACTTATCAGTTTAACCAAGGCTATAACACCATGAACTTCAATGCCGACCAGGTGGGAAGACACATGCTCTACTTTGTGGTAGACAGCCAGCCCAGCAATGTGATCATTGTGGATGTGTTTGCCCAAACATCAGCAGGATCAACGCCGCCAATAGTGCATGTAATATCTTAGAGAGAGACTAAAAAACTGATAAAAAATAAAAGATTGATGAGGAGCACATTTCGGCCATCGATCCTCACTGTCATCAATCTTGCTTATTTTTTTAGCGATGATATTTTTTGTGATAGCTCTGACACTTTGTATATTTGAAGTACTTAGTGCCAGCATATCGGTGGTAATGAACAAAGATCATAGAAGAAAAGGGATTTTTATATGAAAGAGATATTATTGGCAACGTTTATTGGTACGATGCTGCTGGCTCCAGGTTCTGCAACGTATGTAACTAAATCTACTACAAATACGACTAGTACGGCTCCTGGCTTCGAGGCAATCTTTGCCGTAGCTGGGATCATGGTCGTCTGTCTCACCACATTAGACTCTGAGATCATTTAGAAATCCAAGTAGCTAATTTACGCAATAGTAGGTGTTAAGATGAAATATAGTAAAATTTTGTTGTGTATTCTCTGTTCAATCAGGGTTGTAATACCATGAACTTCAATGCCGACATGGTTGGAAGACACATGCTCTACTTTGTGGTTAACAACCAGCCCAGCAATGTGATCGTTGTGGATGTGTTAGCCCAGGCAGAGCCGGGAAACACAGCAGTAAGCGTTTATCCGGCAGCAAAACAAATGCCAATAACAGTTCTCGGCGATGCCGCAAACTCTGGTCGCTACAGCACGAGCAGAAGCTCATCCCAAACTTCAAACGGCTTGACTACGACAACCTCGGACGGAACTTACCAAACAACGACGAGTTCCGATGGAACTATTCAGACAACGACTGGCTCCCATTGAACGCCTGTTACAGTCATCCAAGGATGAATCAAGAGAGATAATACGAGTGGGTCGAAGGATCGATCTGCTCCAATAATTTTATATTATGATTAATTACTTGCCCAGTCTCTTTTTAATTCCAGGTTAGCAGCTCATGATCGAGTGCCGGAGAACAGAGTCATCGGACGGAGGGCCGGATCATAATTTTTAATTTATTGAACTTTATCTATGTATAGCTTATGGCATTTTAAGATCTCGGTACCAAAAGCTTTTTATTCAATGATGACCTACTAGATTTAGAATAACAAAAGGAGGATTCAAGATATGATCGATGATAATGCAGAAAAGAAGCCTGATGTCAAGAAGGCGAAGGCAGATGCAGGGAAAAAGACGGGACACGCAAAAACTGAAACCGAAAAGGCGAAAGCCACACATAAGAAATAAACTATAATAAACCAGGCATACTTGTGATGGGATTCAAAAGACTATTGACATCCTTACACTATCTGCCTGTCCCACCTCTTTAGACTCTAAGATCATTAAAACTAAGCAGATAACTTCTGCAATAGTAGGTGTTAATATGAAATATAGCAAAATTTTGATATGTATGATGGTGCTCGTTTGCTTTGCCGTTCAAGCATTCGCAGCGGATCCATTGGGTGCAGGCTCCAGTGGCAGTTCAATGGGATCCAGCGGAGATTGGATCAGCCCCAACATGGGTCACATTTCCACCCGTACAAATTCTGATCCTGGGTTGGCTAGCATGCTCCGGTGGCTCGATACGCCTGTCCCCAACTTCCCCTGGTACACGACAGGCGGGTCTTTCTACAGCCAGGAGTATAGCGAGGTCACTTTCTCTCCCTATACAGAGTACTATACAACTACCGGTACGCCTGTTGTGGGTGGGATAATAAGCAATCCTACCAGGTTCGATATAACACAGAAAACTCCTTCCAATGTGTACTACGGTGCCGGTGTAGGGTTGCCATTCACCCAGTATGCATCCACAGTGCCATCCAATACCAATGACCTCTGGATCCAGGGAGCAACAAACTGGACACAATATGTGGTAAGTCCAGTAGGAACCTGGCTGCAGCTAATCGCCTACGCCCCCGTTGAAGGACCGGCAGGCTTCTACGAGATGATACAGACCGACACAACCAGTTCGAAGTATAAGACTTATCAATTCAACCAGGGTTATAACACCATGAACTTCAATGCCGACCAGGTGGGAAGACACATGCTCTACTTTGTGGTTAACAACCAGCCCAGCAATACGGTCGTTGTAGATGTGTTTGCCAGGTCTCTTGCAGGGTCAACGAAACCGGTACATGCAATGTCTTAGAGATAATGCATCAATGAAACAAAGATTTGAGGTTGATAGCAGGCGCATTTCGGCAGTCGAGCCTTAATTATATCATTCTCTCATATCTCTTTTAGACAATGTGGTGATAAAATCTGTCAAATAAACTGATTAAATTGATCGTTATTACTGTCATTGTATTCCTGGGAATTTCTTGTGCCATAGGAAACAGTGATGGAAAAATGGGATCCTGAGGGGATTGGCTTAGCCCCAACATAGTCTCCCGCGGATATTATTTCAACTTTCCCTGGTACACATCTGGTGGTTCCTTCTACAGCCAAGAGTATAGCGAGGTCACATTCTCGCCCTTCCGAGAGTATTTTACAGCATCTGGTACGCTTTTAGTGGGCGAAATAATCAGCACCCCTTCAAGGTTTGATATAGATATGTCCACAGTATGTTGTAAGCCCAGTCGGAACCGGGCTGCAGCTGATCGCCTACGCACCAGTTGAAGGACCTGCGGGATTCTACGAGATAATTCAGACCGACAAAAACACCCTAAAGTACAAAACTTATCAGTTCTACCACGACATAAGGGTTTTCGACGGCCAGTTCAATTACCCCAAGAGAATGTACTTCCAGAGTGGAGTAACAAAGATAGTCAACGTCGAGCCTGGAACCGCCGTGTACATTTAACGGCTTTCTATCTCTTTTTTATCATATTTTTTCCAGACGCGGCAACTGTCTTTTATGCAAGCGGTAAAAAAACGGACAATCCTCAAAAGAGGCTAACCTTTAGGCACTAATTCTATTCCCTGGTCGATTCCAGGCCTATAATTATCGATGATCGGGTGGTATGAATTTGTTTCTGCTGTGTACATATTCGGTCTTCTGAAGCTCTTTGACTATTTGAACTGCTTCGACATTATATTTGATATATGCTTTGCCGTTCACATCATCCATGTGGAACAGTTTATCTTCCTCCAGTTTCTTTAGGATCGTTAAAATTTGTTCCTCAGAAAGGCCATCCGTTTTGGAGTATTTCATGACTTCAGACACGGTACTCAGGGCATAAGGATCTTCCTCACTTCCCATGCTCCACATATCTATGATTCGGCCAAAGACCTTTTTTTCCTGTACATCCAGATCTTTCTCGGTTAAATTGTCGCTCAATTCAATCTCACTCCTATATAACATTATTTTTGCTTTATATCCTTGATTTTAAAGCCGCGCTTCTCGAAAAACTCTATTAATGCCTCTTCGACCACCTGGCTTTGTGCCCGCAAGCTGCTTTTGATCTGCGCAGTGTAAATCTTCAGCATTTTGGCCACTGGCCCGGATAGTGTCAGCGTAGTTTTGGGCATTATACATTAACTTAGTAGGCCCTTAGTTTATATAGATTCTGGTACTTCGGAATATAGATACTAAAATCTTTTTATTTTAAAACATCATTTTATCTCCGATCAATACTTTCATTCTTCAGTACAAAGCCATACGTTGTTACAGCAGATGCCTATCCACTCTCGCCATACTGCCAGGCTCCGGCGGATAGACCACGGTCACCGGAGCGGAAGCTGGATGTGCCGCCCCATAGTTGGAATCGCGGGTATATCGATGCGATTTGATAATTATACCTCAACTTTAACATCGTGCCTCTCAAAGAACTCTTTTAACGCTTCCTCGACAACTTCACTTTGGGCACGCAGGCTGCTCTTTGTTTTTGCCGTGTAAACCTTTAATGTCTTGGCTATAGGTTCGGATAGGGTTAATGTAGTTTTAGGCATAATTCCCAATTCATTATGCTACAGATATATAACTTTTGGCACTCAAAAATTTAGATATCAAAAGCTTTAAAGACTTCTTACGTGCAACACAAAATCGGCTAATGAAATAAAAGACTTTTGCCAGCGGTTTAATCCTGAATAGATAGCCAGCAGGCAACTATCGCAAGATGCCTCCTAGTGCCAATTATTAGCGGTCTTCAGTAACTAATCCGTAAGACCGCCTTTTAAATCCCGAACAAAATCAGCTTGATACTGCTTATTTTATTGCTTGGGAGCTGTTATTCCCTACTTTTTCCACCCTTTTCTTGCATCACCTTTTCCAGGTGTCCCTTTCTTCCCCAAATCCGCTGCTCCTTTCTTTGCATCTGCGCTTCCAGAAGCCACTGTCTTCCCTACATCAGACGTTGCTTTTACTGCAACACCTTTTGTTCTCTTGTCTTTTTTATTTTGCATTTTAAATTCTCCATTTATACTTATTCTGCGATTGTCTTTGTACGATATTTTTAAATATAAAGCTTTTGGTACATAAATCGATATGTGCCATAATCTATATATACGTAATGTCCTATCTGAAAAGGATTGATGCCCAAAACTACATTGACCCTATCCGAACCTATAGCCAAGACATTAAAGGTTTATAC
>JALNZQ010000077.1 GCA_023229165.1 Methanothrix sp. | reverse complement strand
ACGGAAGAGATTGAAAAGCTCCTGACAACGGTGGAGCAAATTGCCAGGATGGCATAGCTATGATCAATGAATGCAAGTGTCTCCGGCTGGACGGTGCCAATGCCGAGGAAGCGACCTGCCAGGTGGTGGAAGAGGTGCCGCTCTCCATCTTCATCAACGGCCGGCATTTCGTTACTGCCATGACCAGCCCACAGATGAGAAAGGAGTTTGTCACCGGCCACCTTTTTGCCGAGAGGATTATTTGCGGACCGCAGGAGATCGAGTCTCTGGAGATCGAGGGCAATGTGGCTCGCGTTATTGTCGCAAATCCCATGCGGGCTATCGTCCCCCGTCGGCCCATTGTGAGCGGATGCGGCGGAATTGCCTCTTTTCTGGATGAATCCAAGCTTCCCGAAATAAAATCTGATCTGAAAATCGGAAGATCGCAGGCCCAGCAGGCCATGGGGGCCATCTCGCTCTCCGAGACGCACATAGCCACGGGGGGAGTGCATTCCGTGGGCCTCTTTGGAGAAGACGGGCCAATCTGCATCATCGAGGACATCGGCAGGCACAATGCCCTGGACAAGGCCATCGGCTATGCGCTTATCCAGAAGAAGGATTTCGACTTTAGCCGGACCTTTGTGGCCTGCACGGGCCGGGTATCCTCGGACATGGCCCTTAAGTGCTCTGTGGCCGGCATTCCCATCATCGTCTCACGCGGAGCCACTACCAGCCTGGCCATATCCATTGCCGAGAGGACGGGCTTATGCATCATCGGTTTTCTGCGGGGAAAGAGGCTTTCCGTTTACACCAGCCGGGAGAGATTTGCCATTGATCTGCTCTAAATGCGGCCAGCGGGCCATTGTCTCCCAGCGCTACTTTGGGCTGCACCTCTGCCAGGACCACTTCGTCCAGGATTTTGAAAGAAGAGTGGCGGATACTGTGCAGAGAAACGACATGGTCAAGGAGGGCGAGCGCATCGCTGTGGCCGTGAGCGGAGGCAAGGACAGCACCGCTCTGCTCTTTTGCCTGCGGCGGATCCTGGCGAAAAGGGATGTAGAGCTTGTGGCCGTCACCGTGGACGAGGGCATCGCCGGCTACAGGGACGACACCATAAAAGCGGCAAGAGACATCGCGGATCAGCTTGCAGTCGAGCAGCACATAGTCTCCTTCCGGGAGGAGTACGGCTACAACCTGGACGAAATGGTGCCGGGAAAAAAGGTCGCGCCCTGCACCTATTGCGGGGTCTTTCGCAAGAATGCCCTCAACCGGGCAGCCAAGCGCCTGGGGGCTGATAAAGTCGCCACCGGCCACAACCTGGACGATGAAGCGCAGACCATTATGATGAACTATCTGAAGGGTGATTTTGAGAGGTTGATGCGTTTTCGGCCCTGGCGAGCCCAAAAAGGCCTGGTGCCCCGCATCAAGCCCCTGCGAGAGATGCCGGAAAAGGAGATCGCCCTCTACTGCATGGTAAACGGGATCTTCACCGAGTCGCGGGAGTGCCCCTATGCCCCGCTTTCTCTACGCGCGGATGTGAGGGACATGATGAATGGCCTGGAGAGCCAGTTTCCTGGAACCAAGCAGTCCACAGTGCAGGGATTTGAGAAGATAGCGGAAAGGTCGAAAGGCAGCTATGTGCAGATGGATCTCGCCGCCTGCCAGAAGTGCGGCGAGCCCTGCGTCAAGGGACTGTGCAAGGCCTGCGATCTGTTGGATGAGATCGGGATCAAGCGCTAATACACCGTTACCCTCTTCACGCCATCAATATCCATGAGCAGGCGCACCAGGTCTCCCGGGATTTTGCCTTCAGTGATGAGGGTGAGCTTGGGGCTTTCCACAAAATAGGGATCATCGGATACGGCCTGGCGGATGGAAAGGCCGTTTTTGGCCACAGTGCTCGCCACATCTCCCAATAGGCCGGTCTTGGCGGCATTGACCGGCGTAATTTCTATCACACCCAGGCCCAAGATGGGCGCTACATCTCCGAGGAAGGTCATGGAGCGCACATTCTTGAAGACCTTCCATAAATCCTCATCCTCGCGAATGGCCTGGGCAGTGGTGTCCACCACCCGGCGGTCCACGTCCAGCTCCCTGGCGATCTGGGCATGAGGAATCTCAATCCGGCCCGATACAACGCGAGAGGCGTCATTGATCTGAAAGCCCCTTTGCAGGATGAGACGAATGACCTTCTCCTGAGCCGGGAACCTCTTGAACTTGTCTAAAATCTCCTGCCACATATGAGTCCTATTAAAAATATGACATTAAAGGTACAAAAGGGCTTGCTTTGAGACAACAGAGCCCTTTCTAGATCTCAAGAGAACATCTCTCTGGGGGGCTGGCGGTACTCCTTTCTGGCCTTGGGAATGGTCTCTTCCAGATGTCTTTGTGTGATGTTGCACTCCTCCATGATTGCATGGTGCAGCGCAGCCTTGAGCACCTTTTCTACCAGATCCCGTCCTGAGAAGCCTTCCGTTTGGCGAGCAATATCTCTTAGATTCACGTTCTCCATCGCCAGAGGCATTGTAGCGGCATTCTTTTCCAACAGCATCAGCCGCTCCTCAAGGCTTGGCAGCTTGAACTCGATCTCCTCCTCGAAACGAGAGCGCACCGATGCATCCAGAACCTCGATCTGGTTGGTGGCCGCGATGGTGCAAACCCCAGATCGATTGGAGATTCCATCCATCTCCGTGAGCAGAGAGTTCACGATCTCCGAGACATCGCCTCTTAGGTCCTGATACCTTCGATCGAGTGCAATTGCATCCAGCTCATCGATGAATATGATGCATGGTGCATTCTCCGCGGCTTTTTCATAAAGGCTGTGAATCTGCCGGGCCCCCTCGCCCACAAACTCTCCAATCAGGCTGGTGGACTTTACCGCCAGCATAGGCACTCCTGTCTTGGCAGAGAGCGCTTTAGCGATCATGGTCTTCCCTGTGCCCGAGACACCGTAAAATAGAATGTTGCGCGGAGCCCACCGCCCGAATTTCTCCGGATCAGCCAGGAATTTCTCTACTATCTTGACCTTGCGCTTAGCCGTCTCCTGGCCGATGATATCATCAAAGCTAACATCGTATACTACCTTATTCTTGGGCTCCGCCTTTTGCTCTACCTTAATGGTGGTCTGTGAGCCCATCACCGAATATCTGGGGTAAACTTTGACCACCTGGAAGGCGAAGTCCGGATAGAGCCTGCTATCGAATAGATAGCTACCAGGGAGCAGTTTCTCTCCGTACCACTGTTCTTGGGCATAAAGCTCGAAAAGCTTGGGGTCAGAGACAACAGGATGCTCCTGAAATATGCTCTTCAGGGGATAGCCCGCCGGCCGCAGGAGCAAAAATCTTGCGCCGATTGCCTTTCGCTTCTCCAGCTTCGCCCCTTGTGCCTTGCTTTGGCTCTTTTGGATAGATCGCACGATATAAATCTTGCCGGTATTGATAGTTAAATGTATTGGCCTTTACTCAGAGGTCCGACAGTAATTAATATTACCTCTTCCAAGCAGTAGCCAAAGAATATACAGTAGGAGGATCTTCATGGCAGGTGGAAATGGGCTGGCAATCGGTTTGATGGTTATAGGTTTCATAGTGCTGTTCTTAGCGCCTCTCGCCTTCTTGACTAGCTTGTTCTAAAGGAGACGATTGACCGGGTCTTTTTATTTTTCATTTTGGCATTGGAGCTTTGGCTATTAATTCTCTGTTGTCTGACCACCGAATTTGCGACAGTTTTTTTTGCCTAAATAAATAGCAATAGATGGGCATCCCGGATAAGCGGCAATTCGACTTTCGATATTGGTTTCTATCTCAATTGGACCTCCTTTTTATCTTTAGCTTATCGAAAAAACAATAAATCTTTATAGACGGGATCCTTAACATAAATGCTGAAAACAAAAAGGCGCCGCCTGGATATATGCAGTTCGAGGTAGAGTTGAGAGGAACCATCATTCTGGTATCAATGCTCCTGATTTTGTGTCCCTCAGCCTGCCAGGCATCTGAGGAAAATGATCTGTGGCTGCTCCTATCCAGCTATGAGGATATAGGCATCACTATGAAGGATTTGGCATTCTTTCTGGCAACACATGGGTTTGATGCACAGCCGGCACCGGATCAATCCTCTGTCATCGTCAAGCTGAAAGTCGGCAAAGAGGTCTATCTCACACCCAACGGTGCATCACCAAGACTTGCAGATCTGTGGATGACTCCCCCCACCGCCAAGGCCGGACCGGTGCAGGTGATATCAAACGATGCCATTCGTATCAATGCTTCTTACGCACTAACCGACAATGCTGAATTTGTGAAGACGATCAGTAGATACGTCATGTTTCCCGTAACGCCTCTGGGAATGTGCTATGACGGTTCTCAAAAGCTGGATAGCACTTACAGGGATTTTGGATATAAAGTGATATTCCTGTATAATCCCAGCGGATTTGACTCCCAGGGCCATATCTGGATCGCTGTAGAGGACAAAGACCATCCCGATACCTGGCTCGCTGTTGATAGCTATTATGGGGTTATGAAGGATCCTGAGTATTATACCGCGCCATACAGCTTCACCGAATTTCAATACCTTGATGCGATCAATCCCCAATGGAGGCTGGCTTAATTGAGTGTTACCAGAAACTTGAAATGTCATTAGGGAAGGATACTAACATAGGAGATTTATGAAAATCGAATCTGTGATGCCGTTTGCATTTAGCACATTGATGCTCGGCATATTGATGGCAGCATGCTGCTTCGCTGCGGCTCAGCCACAGAACCTCAGCTGCAAGATGACGGATCGAGCCGACCTGGCCGATATGGACCTGACACATATGAATCTCGCCAGCATGCACCTCAATCAATCTAACCTATCCGGCGCAAATCTCTCCGGTTCGAATCTAAGTGGCACTTTTATGCGCTCCGCATGGCTTTTAAATTCTCAGCTCCAAAGAACAAAGATGGTAAAGACCGACTTAACCGGAGCTGTTCTCAGTGGTGCGGACCTGAGCGGCGCGGATCTTTCCCAGGCTGTTTTGGCTTATTCTCAAATGTCCAATGCCAATCTTAATAATGCCATCTTGAAGAAGACGGATCTTACCGAGGCAGATCTATCCGATGCAGATTTAACCGATGCGGATCTTACCGATGCCAGGCTCTTTCGAACGGACCTTTCCGGCGCCAATCTCAAGGGCATCTATCTGATCGGTGCAAACCTGATTGGAGCTCATGTGAGCTGGGCGGACCTCAGCGGAAGCTATCTCTCTAAAGGCCAATTTTCCCGGGCGGAGCTATACAGTACCAACCTGCATGGCGCTGACCTGAGTGAAGCTGATTTTACCAGAGCATATCTCATGAGTGCAAACTTAACGCAAGCCAACCTAAAATTGACCAGCCTCTCTTATGCCGATTTGACAGAGGCAAAACTCATGGGAGCAAGCCTGATTTCTGCCAAGTTGCCTTATGCCGACCTGACCCATGCTAACCTCACGGGAGCTGATCTTTCCGATGCAGACTTGAACTCGGCAAGGCTGGCCGGTGCCGTCCTTCGCAAAGTCAAGCTCGATCATGTCAGGTTATCCGAGATGGATCTGAGGGGCGTAGATTTGGCAGACTCTTCCCTTAGAGGTTCGAGCCTGGTTCTGGTGTATCTGGCCAATGCTAAAATGAGCGGGGCTGATTTGAGAGATGCCACCTTAGACCGGGTGGAGATGACAGGCGTTGATCTTACCGGTGCCAACCTGGAGCGTATTAAATATGACCAGTTCACCCTTTATTCGCTTTCTGATGCCAAGTTGGATGGTGCTAAGCTATCAGACAACCTGAAAGCGGATTTGAATCGCACCAAGGCGGATGGGAAGGCGGGATCCCTTTTATGAAAGAGCGTCCTAATATGCCGTCATTTTACATCTGGACCTGTCTTTTGGCCGTCTTTATGCTGGCTCTTCCGTCCCATGCATCGATAATTTCGTTGGGACCCGGCCAGAGCATCCAAAAGGCAATTGATGCCGCCAACCCTGGCGACATCATCGAGATATTGCCCGGAACCTACAATGAGAGCATCAATATAACCAAAAGCCTGGTCCTGCGAGGCATTTCCGGTAAAGACCGGCCTATCCTGGTTGCCCGCGATAGTGGCAATACCGTTCGAATTTTGGCAAATCGCACACGTTTGGAGGGCTTGAGCCTGACCGGTGCCACAGACTGGTCCATGGCTGCAGTCCTGGTGCATTCTCAAGATAATATCATCGCAAACAATACCATGCATGGCAACGCAATCGGCATTCTTGTGTCTTCCGGAAATAACACAATCGACTCTAATGAGGTGGATGATAACTACCTGGGTGGATTAGTTATCTTTTCAGCCGCGGGAAATAAAATCGCGAATAATCGCATCATCTCAAATAATCAGGCGGGCGTTTTGATCATATATTCTACTAAGAATACAATTATAAATAATAATGTCAGTGAAAATATGGGCATAGCTATTAAATTATTTCGATCCAGTGATAACCTCGTAGAAAATAATGTGATGATTACCAACGACTATGGAATTACATTATCAAATGCAGATAACAATTATATACATAACAACACTGCAATTAATAATGACTACGGCATTTATCCTTATTTATCTCGTGGCAATGAGATCTCGAATAACACCGCATTCAAGAATGACTATGCCATCTATCTTTGGGATTCCCATGGCAACAAAATCAAGGATAATAACCTGGAAAAGAATGATGGAAGCGGAATTACCCTTTTTTATTCTCATGAGAATTACTTCGAGAACAACGATGCTGATCTAAATAAGCAATATGGGATTCACCTTATCTCATCCAATAATAACCTCATTTTAAGAAACTCCTTTTCCAATATCACCGCAGGCAGCGGCGCATGCTTTGAAGAATCACAGCAAAACAACTTCACAGAAAACATGGTATTCGCGAATTTTGATCAGGGAATACAGATTATGAATTCAAGCCGAAATATACTCGAAAATAACACTATTTATAAAAATCCCAACGGAATTGTTATCTCCGGCATCAGCGAAGAAAATCTGCTCATCGAGAATGTGATGAGTGGGGGCAATTTTGGCATAAGGGTTTATGGGGCGAACAACAATACGGCTGCAAAGAATGTGCTCCGCAGAAATGCCGCGATGGGCATAAACCTCAACCTATCCTTAGGGAATAATCTCTGGGAGAATGAGATCTATGATTGCCCGGAGGGCATACTCTTGGAGCAGTGCCAAGATAACAATCTCTCCCGCAATATTCTACAAAATAACGCTAATGGCATCATGCTCCTTGCATCAAACCACAATAACCTCGGTGAAAATAATATCACAGGCTGCAAAGCGGGCATAAATCTGGATCAATCCTCCTATAATCGCATAAAATCCAATGAACTGTCCGAGAATAATGATGGCATCATTATTGCGAAGTCTATACAAAACGATTTGACGGAAAACATAGTTCAGAGCGAAGATGCAGGCATCAGCCTGACCAGTTCTATCGGATGCAATATCACAGGCAATAGTGCCCACAACTGTCGTCAGGGCATAAAAATGGTCGATTGCAGCCAAAACCGGTTAAGCTTCAATAATCTCAGCCATAACTACGAAGGTATTTATCTGGATGAAGGAGTGTATCCTCAACAATCCAGCAGCAACGAGATATATCTAAATGCATTTATAGATAATTCTCGTGATGTTTATACCTTTATATCAATCAACTCCTGGAGTTCTCCACAGGCACTATCGTATCGATTCCAAGGAAAGACATTCAATAATCACCTTGGAAACTACTGGCATAGCACGCGAATGCTAGACGATAATAATGACGGCATCAGCGATCTGCATCATAACATAGGCACTGATATCGATGAAAATCCTCTGATGGAGCTTCCGGCTCTGTACGAGACATCACTTCTGAATAATGGGGGTTAACTTTAAGACCTCGGCAATGGCTTTAAAGTGCGGAGGTATTTGGAGAATGGGATTTAAATGTGTGGTAATAGCTTTGGCCTTTGTGGCATGTCTTTGCATGACTGCTTTCGCTCTGGGTCCAAAGAACGAGTACGTTGAGCCGGAGTTTCCCGGAGAGGACATGTCCGGCAGCCAAATTTACCAGGATGTTCGTGAGGGCACCTATGATGACATAAATGACTCAACTCTGTCTTTCCGAAACGAGAGCCTATTCACTATAAGGAAGGATACAGGCATGAGCCCCCACGTTCCGGGCAAAGGTGTTAGGACACCGGTTGTCGTCATCAGAGGATTAGGTGTCGCTCCGGCGGCAGGAAGCTGGGCCTTTACCCTGAACGACGTTGATAAAAGCTATCTCAAGATTGACCTTTATCAGACCGCCGATGCTGTGTTTGGATCTGGAGAGCTGGCAGATAATGGAGTCGTCACAGCCGTCACCGCGGGTGGCAGCGTATTGGGCGACCAGTTGGCATTGTTTGTGATCCCGACAGGCAGTCAGAACATGTATCGCTTCAGCCTTACAATTAAGCCGGGCTCCATGGATGGAGAGTATATCTTCACAGCACCGGGAATAACTCAGCCGGGAGTTGCCTTTGGCAGCATGTTGTCACCGCAAGTCAACTCGGCAGCCGCTCAACAAACAGCGCAAGCTCAGCAGGTCACTCAAACCCTGCCTGTGACTGCGCCCACAAATGCATAAGATCCGGGCAATTGTCCGGACCATACTTTTATTTTTATCGCCATATGGGATCAAAGGATACCATTATTAACATCGCCATCCAAATCGACTGCTGAGGGGTAGTGAATATGGCATTAAAAGCAATTCTGATAGCATTATTATTCATCAGCCTGGCTACCAATGCGTCTGCGCAGGGTTACATGGGCACTGTGAGCACCGGCACGGGAATAGTACCAGCTCTAACTGTGGGCAAGGGCTCGATTTCCGCCTCCAATGTGGGAGCAATCTCATCGCGAGCAAACCTCACGGGAAGCTGGGCTATTGATCTGAAGGGGACTCTTATCAGGCATTTTGACTTACAGATGTATCAGGGAGACGACCTCATTTTAGGATCCGGCGGCAGTCAGGACCAAAGCGACCTGGTTGCAACTGCGGCCGGCTATGTAGCTGGAGACGGACCAACCATATTCATCTCCTTGATTGATACGCAGCAAGTATTCCGGCTCAAACTCTCAATATCAGGAGCCTCTCTTGCAGGAGAATACGATTCCCTTTCCCCGACCGGGCAGCGCGAGGCGGGAACCGTGACTGGCCGGATAATTTTAGCCGCAGGGAAGAGTCCTGCAACAACGCTTGGCAAAAGCGTCAATCCCAGCGCGACCACAGGAGCGCGTGTAGGAAAGGTCACGCAGAGCAGCAACACATAAGCCAAAATTCCATCTGCAAATGTGGGAGATCTGAGTGCCTTCCATTTACATTTCTCCGGTCTTCGCTCCCGGGGAAAATCTCTTCATGAGGCGCTTCATATTCATCTTGCCGGCCCCGCCCCTCATGCCTTTGATTGCCTTTTGCATGGCCTGATGAGATTTGAGAAGCTCGCGAACCACATCAGGAGTTGCGCCGCTGCCTCGGGATATGCGCTTGATACGCGAGGCGGTTATTACCTTTGGCTCCTCCAGTTCGACAGCCGTCATGGAGTCCATGACCACCCGGTACTTGTCCAGGCGGTCTTTGGTCATCTGGTACTCTTTATCTGAAAGATCCAGACCCAGGCCGCCCATGGGCAGCATCTGCATGATCTGCTTTAAGGGCCCCAGCTTGTTCATGGCCTCCATCTGCTGGTACATGTCTTTCAGGGTGAACTTGCCCCGCATGAGCGATTCAACGTCCACCGGGCTGTCGGTCTGCACCTCCTGGGCCCTCTCGATGAGCGTCTTGATGTCGCCCATGCCCAACATGCGAGATATGAAGCGGTCCGCCTCAAACTTCTCCAGGTCGGCCGGCGTCTCGCCCATGCCGATGAAGGCCACGGAGGTCTTGGTCTCAGCCACGGCCGAGAGCGCTCCGCCGCCCTTGGCTGTGCCGTCCAGCTTGGTGATTATGACACCAGTGATTTGGACCGCTTCGTTGAAGGCGCGCGCCTGCTCGGAAGCCTGCTGTCCCAAAGCGGCGTCCATCACCAACAATTTTTGCTCGGCATTGACCACGCCGTGAATGTCCTTCATCTCCTGGATGAGATCCCCCTCCAGGGCATGCCGACCTGCGGTATCGACGATCCGAACGTCGTACTTCTTGGCAGCCTCCAGGCCGGCTTTGGCCACAGCAGGCGCATCGGGATTGCCCCTTTCGCCGTAAAAGAAGATGC
>JALNZQ010000326.1 GCA_023229165.1 Methanothrix sp. | reverse complement strand
GGCCAATGCCAACGGGACTGCCAATTTGAAAAAGAGCTTTAATAAGATGTATGTGGATGCCGGGTACGGTATGTTGAAAGACGATCCTCAGACGGAGTTCGACCCATCAAGCTGGTGAGGGGAAAATGTTTGGCGATGCACGGGAAATAAAGGTACTTCAGGATTTACTCTTTCGTGTATCACATAAGAGACCTAAGCAAGATACTTGTTCCCGTTGATGGATTCTCTATTTGGATCATCTAAGCCACTGAAAATACAGACAAATTCAATCCCTTTTCTCCCTCATCCCCGCCATGGCGCTTGCCAGCATCACCGGCCCGTCAAACCCGTCTCTGGCCCGGCTGGAGTCCACGAAGACCCGGTCCATCAGCACCGGCGCGCCGTAGGACTGGGCATTGCATAATAGTAATAGCGTCCGGAAGATGAGGTTGCCGGAAACGCCCTCCGGAGCGATGACGATGTCGTCTCCCCGGCAGCTTTCAATAAGTATACCTTTGTGGCGGGCCGCCACCCCTGCTTCCTGCGCCCGGGCGGCGATCAGCTCGCCTTCCGCCAGGCTTCTGTCCACGCGCTCGCACCTGCCCAGATCCTCCATCCGGCCACCGGAGAGCACAGCCGCCCGAGGAACTACGCCCATGCCATGCAGGAATCCGGCACCTCCCAACAGCAGCTCCAGCCGGTCCGACAGGGTTTCGCCCTCGTCGATGCCCACCGGCCCCAAGAAGAAGGCCCAGCCGGACAGCTCCAGCAGGGCTAAACGCCGCACGCGGATCTGAAACTGATTGGCAACGGCCCGCATGGTCCTTCCCGCGGGGAGGTTTCCTCTCACTGCCCCATCGATCTCGCCCTCGGCCAACAGGCGCACCAGCTCCTTCCAGGGCTCTTTGCTGGCGATGCAGTCCAGAGAGCAGTCGCAACACGGATCGCCCACCAAGAGCAGGTCGGCATACTCTGTGGCAGATTGCAGGGAAGCGATCAGCTCTGCATCTGCATTCCAGATGCCAATGCCGATGCGAGCGCGCCTGGCTTTTGCTATTTCCTTCAATGAGCTTACAAAGTCAGAGTCCATTGCCACCACTATGTTACTATTTTGAGTTCTTCTTTGGGCACAAAGACGACCTTCAATGAATTCCGGTTACGCACTCCTTTTCCAGATCGAAAAGGACAGTCTCTTCCGACCCCTGGCGAATGACGAGCTTTCTCTCCTCCGTCACCCGTCCGATCACCCTTGCCGTCAGGCCTCGCCTTTCGAATACCTCTAAGACCGCCTGCGCATTCTCCGGCTTGGCAGTTACGACAAAACCCATCCCCGGATACATCTTCAGCCAGCTTGCCAGCTCCAGGCCCGCAGGAATCGGGATGGCCTCGACGTCTACCACGGCGCCCACCCGGCTTGTCTCCAGCAACATGCCCAATGTCCCCAACAGTCCCGGATTGCTGATATCCTTGCCCGCCTTGACCAGCTCCCTCTCGCCCAGCTCCTGCATAGAGCCCAGCTGCGTGAGAAGGGTCTTGCTGTCCTTGAAGCTGGTGGAGTCGAAGTTTATGGCGAACCGGGGATGCACCCTGCCATCCATATCGGCAGCGGCCACTACTACCTCGCCCGACCTGGCCGTGCTGCTTAAAATGACGGCCTTCTTCTTGGCCTTGCCAAGGATGGCAACGTCCAGAGCGCTGTAGGGCGTGTCCGGATGCAGGTGCCCGCCGATGATGGGCACATGAAACAGTTCAATTGCTTTCTTCATGCCTCGCAGGACTTTCTCCGCAATCTCCTGGTTGCCGTTGTCCACGGAAAGGACATCCACCATGGCCACCGGCCAGCCGCCCATGGCCGCAATATCGTGCACATTGACCAGAACGGAACAGTAGCCGGACCACTCCGGATCGACCTCCATGAGCTTGGACCAGATGCCGTCCGCAGCCAGGAGCATGACCTCCTCCCCATCGTCAATCACAGCTGCGTCCTCACCAAAGGAGGCAATGATGCGCTCAGACTCTATGGGAAAGAATTGCATGAGGCTACCTATCTGCTTTTTGCGAGTGATGCCTACAAACCCTCGCAACTGGGATGCCAGAGACTCCAGATTCATTGCAGAATCTTGAGGCTTTGATCAAAAATAGATGACGCTTTGAGGGGCCGCAAGGTTCTTAAACTCCTGGCTATGATTGGAAAGTCCCGCGTTCTGGTGAGAAACTCCTTTGCCGGGAAAGGTTCCACAGGAAAAATAGCCCAAAGAATTTTTTAGAGTTTATACTGATCTCGAAAAACGGTTACTGTATAAATAATAATAATAAATAAATCACAATAGGACCTCTGCAAACGATATAAGTTATGGTATAGTCACACGCGAAGCCAAGGGGTTGAGAGGTAATATATTTTGTAAAGTTGGCCAAAAACGACATCAACCGACCTTATATCTTCAACGAGATCCCGTTTTAATATGGTCATTAAAAGGAGCGAAAACCATTCTTACTTTTCCAGCATGCTACTATCAGTGTCTGCTCATCCTTTTCCCGGAATAATTCACCTACGAAAGCAT
>JALNZQ010000325.1 GCA_023229165.1 Methanothrix sp. | reverse complement strand
CACCCCTATTTAGGAGCATGTGGCTGCGAGTCCCCATCTTCGTCGCTCTCATGGGATTCATGATCTTTCGCATTATACACACGCAGGGCATAGCGGACAAAATCGGGATGGTTTTTGTTACCCTCTGCATTCTAACCACATCGATTGCCATTCTCTTTGGCGTAATCATAGCCCCTCGTACCTGGTGCTCCTTTTGTCCGATGGGCACGATGCAAAGAGTAATGGGTGGCAGGAAGTATCCGCTAAAAGTAGACGCAGATAAATGCATCGATTGCGGCAAGTGTCAGAAGGTCTGTCCGATGCAGCTTCCTGTAAACGAGATCCTTGACAAGCCGGACTGCATTAAATGCGCCAGATGTGTTGAAGCTTGCCCGAGGCATGCATTGAGTTTCTGATCGATTTTCCGCCTATTTTAAATATGCAAATGTGCCATAGAAAGATCGGAGGTGAAGGCAAAATGTGTACTGTTGGAGGCGGACCGGACATAGGGAATATAGAGACTTTGGCCACCAAAGATTATGAATGTCTGGACTGCAAGAATAAGTTTAAGGGAATGGGCAGAAGGCCCATGTGTCCTTCCTGCAAATCCAGGAACGTCAAGGCAGTCTAAGGGCCCATGCATATACTCATCAAGGAGGACGAGATAGCTTATCTCGTGGGCCGCAGGGGCACTTTAGCTATAGCCAAGACGAAAGGAAACTTTTTTTATCTGGAGACGGAGGCTGAGGAGATTGTGCTCTTCACTGATCCGGAGGATCTGATGGTGGCCTCATCCCAAGGAGTCGGCGAGAAGGTTATGCGCGGCTTATGCTGCACCATTTATCAGCTTCGGGAACTGGGCGCACCGTTAATAGTGCTCCCCAAAGGCCATCCGGCATCCCCCCGCTTGAAGACGGTGGTGTCCATAGGCCCCTGCACTCGTTTGAGCTGCAAGATTCAGCCGGGAACGCATCCTGAGCAGGATGTGCTCTGCGGATCAGAGGAGTTTCACGGTGCCCAGGTGCTGGCCGAGCCCGGGGGGGCGAAGATAGTGGGCAAAGCTTCAAAAGAAAGCGAGGTAATTGTGCAGAAGCTTTAATATTGGGTGATTTTTATGGCGGAGATCAAAGAAGACAGCCTGGTCAGGTACAAGGGCACGGGCACCATTGGGACGGTCAAGGTGCTGAAGGTTGAAGAAGACGGTGAGACGTGGGCCTATTTGGACAGCACCGGCCTTTACTACCGCCTGGATACACTGGAGCTGATTGAAAAGCCTCCGGAGAGAAAAGATCTGGAGGGCATGACCATTGAGCAGATCCAGGAGAGGTTCAAGCAGACGCAAGATATGATGGATGCGGTTAAGATGCAGGATGATAACCTGGAGACTGGCGGATGAGATTGCAGCTGCAAAATAATCTGATTGTTAGATTTTGAGATTTTAGACCACCATGTCTGCTTTCCCCGAAGAGAGGATCGGCGTAGTGGTGCACGGCCCGGAGATCGTTGATAGCGGCTGTGCTCTGCAGTTGATCAATTACCTGAAAAAGCTGGGCAGGGTGACGGCGGTCTTGGGCGGAACCATGGGCCGAGTGGCTTTAATCGATGCCGGCATAGAGGATACTATTGCTGTCAGCCCCAGGAGGAGGCCAAGCCTCTCCATTCAGGATCTGGAGGCGACATCAGATCTCATTTTTCTTCTCAACCTGGCCAAGAGCCGGGAGAGCGGGCTTGCCTTTGGGGCCATGGTGGCAGCTGCAGCCGGGATCGGAAAGCCGCTTATTCAAATTGACTGCGGCGGAAGATTCGTGGCCATCCTCTCAGGAAAAGAAGGCGAGCTGGCTGTGCAGGTTGCCTCGGACCTGGGCCTCGATAGCCTGTTGCCTCCGCTGCTACAGAGCGTCTCTTTTGGGAAATGCACCATTTTGCGCACTATATCTGGAGTAAGTCCCGGCGAGCTTATCTCAATCAACGGAACTGTGATCGGCAAGGCCACAGAGAGCCGGGTCGAGGTCGAAGCCAAAGACGGCAGAATCGTGGCCATGAAAGGCGTAAAGCCGAAGCTGCACGGACTGGAGAAGCTCTCCTGGGTTGATCTGGAGAAGGCAATCATCCGCAGCGGCTCTATCCGGAGAAGCGATGCCCGGCCGAGACTTGGAGCGTGCGGGAAAAGGGGCAAGGGCGAAGGCGACTGGGCAGTTCTCATCGATCACTGTGCGGAAAGTGCCTTTGAGGTGGCGCTGGGGGCCAGCGTGGCCGTTACGGTGGGTGATGATACCACGGCCGTTGCCGGGGATATACTCGCAAGGCTTGGCATTCCCATTATCGGCATAGTGGATGGGGATTTAGACCGGCTGGCCGGCTGCACCACAATGCAGCCGGGAAGCGTTGTCTTTCGGGTCATGCCGGGGCACGATGATCTGGTGGGCAGGCGAATGATGGCCGAGGTATTCCAGGGAGAGAGACGGATCTGCATCAGTACCGGCGATCTGGTGGAAAGAGTGAAAAAGCTGGCCGGAGAGCACCTGGTCGAAACGGAACATATCAAATCCGATTTCCCTTAATG
>JALNZQ010000324.1 GCA_023229165.1 Methanothrix sp. | reverse complement strand
ATGAGACAGTGCAAAATGAAATGCATTGGCGGCATGAAAGACAAACACTGCGAAATTTGAAAAAGTATTAAACCCGCAAACCAGATCCTTTTTTTAGATCCCTCATTTTTTAGCATTATCAAGCACCCTGTTTTCCATCCCCAGCGACTCTCTTCTGTACCTTGATCACCTCCGCCCCGAAGAGGAATATTTGCGCGGAGTAGTAGATCCAGAAGAGAAATATCACCAGAGATCCCGCTGCCCCGTAGGCGGAGCCCACGTTGACTATGCTCACATAGGCCTCGATGCAGAAATTTCCTGCTGCAATCAGAAGAGCCGCCAGAGCCGATCCGGGGAGCACCTCCTGCCAAGCCAGCCTCACCTCGATCAGGGTCTTGTAGGTGGCGGCAAAGAGCAGAGTCACAAAAAAGAACGAGACCAGGAATGTGAGCATCCGAAGCAGCCCCAGGTGAATGGGCAAGAACTCCTCGATCTGCTTTGCAGCAGGCAGAAGAAGGGCGGTAAAGAGGGATGTCACCAGGAGCATAAAGGCGACCAGGGCAATGAGCAGGTATGAGCGCAGGTAAGTGAAGATCGTGTCCATGATCGGGACGACATTGTCAGGGATCTTCCAGATGATGCGAAAGGCCTTCCTGGTATGAACGAAGAGACCGGCAGCACCAAAAAGCAAGAGACCGACACTGAGCAGGGTAAAACTGAAGGATGCGGCCTGATCGGAAGCCCGGTCGATCAATTCGCCTGCCACATCAGGCATCTGCCGGCCCACCAGATCCTGGGAGAGAGCCACTACCTGGCCGTCGAGAAATCCGAAAGAGAACAACGAGTTTATAAATATTAATGTTAATATGAGTAAGGGAACGAAAGAGAAGAGGCCGTAGTAGGCTAGAGCCGCCGCCAGGAGCGAGGCATCATCTTTGAGCCACTCCGCAAAAGCCTTTCGCAGAAGCTTTACAGTAGTCTCCAGACGCACAAGAGATGACATGCTCCACCGTTGCGGTTATCATTTATTTGGAAGGAGGATCTTAGTCTAAAAATAGAATGAAAAGAGAGCCCCAGGCTTTACGGTGCTCCCTTCAGATCCTCTCGTTGGGTGATGTTCTTGATCTCCTGCTTAAGGTCTTCCGGCAGGCCTTTAATCTCCACATCCAAAAAGCCGCGCACGATAACGCTGGTGGCCTCTTCCGAGGTCAGACCGCGAGACATGAGGTATTCCAGCTCTTCCTCAGAGATGCGGCCCACTGCCGCCTCATGAGACATATCCAGATCCCGGCTCTGGCCGTCCAGCTCCGGTATGGAGTAGATTCTGCCCTTGTCCGAGAGCAGAAGGCCGACGCACTCCAGATGAGCCCGTGCGCCAGGCACTCTGCCGGTCATTCTTCCCCGAGCGATGACCTCGCCGCCCACACAGACCACGCGAGATATGGCCTCCGCAGAGGTTTCAGGCGCATTGAGGTTAACATTGCTGCCTACGTCGATGTTGCCCATGGTGGAGTAGATGACGGTGTTGAAGCTGGCTACAGCTCCGCGACCGGCAAGGGTGGCCGTGGGGAAGGTCTGGAGAGTCTTTACGGGCTTTAGCAGAATGTAATTGTTGGATAGAGAACCGCCCTCGGCGATGGTGATTCCAGTTCTGGGCCGCACCTCAACCTCTTTTCCCCAGCTATGCACCATGGTGAAACTTACCTTGGCATTCTTCTGAATGTAGAACTCCGAAACGCCGATATGCAAACCTCGCTGCACGTGTGCCGGTGTGGTGCAGCCGGTGATGATGTGCAGCTCCGAGCCTTCTTCCGCGATGATGACATTATGCACCCGCTGGTTGAGATCAGTTGACCCCAGGTACAGACAGCTCTTGACCGGAAAGACGGTCTTCATGCCCTTCTTGGCCCGGATGAAATAGCCAGCCGGTGGCGCTGCCGCAACGTCGGCCGTGTACTTGTCCGCGTCCGGCGACACCAGCTTCCACCAGTAGTCCTGCAGATTGTCATATTTTTCCAGGGCGGATGCCATATCCATGATCTCCACGCCCTCGTAGAGAGACTTGGCAATCACAGGCGTCTGGTCCATCTGAACATAAGAGCCAGAAGATTCGCCATCCAGCTTCACGCCTACATCCAGGGCCGCCTTCCTGACAACGCTAGGCAGATCTTCGGCATTGGCTACAGTGCCCTGGGGCTTGGCCTCTGATTCATAGCTCTCCAGGTCCACATCTGTGCCGTATAAGGCCTTCTTGTCCCGTGCCTTTCTGGCCTTATCTTCTATACCGGACACGTGCTGCATCCTACACACCCCTCATATCCGCTTTTCTTGATCTGCACCAGGATCTCGCCCGGATTGCCGCTGCAGACAATCGATCCGCCCAGCATGACATGGGCCCGGTCCGCTTTCATGTAATCCAGAATATGGCCGAAGTGGGTGATGATCACGCCGGACTTGGTCCTCTGGCTCGGACGCTGGTCTTTCTGTGTGAGAGTGTTTATGGCTTCGCCGATGAGCTTGATATTCTCCAGGTCGACGCCGGAGTCCGGCTCATCCAGCATGAC
>JALNZQ010000076.1 GCA_023229165.1 Methanothrix sp. | reverse complement strand
TCTGCAAACATAACATGTAATTAACATTGCTTAATTTATATATCTTTCACCACAAATGATTAGGCGGAGTGCATCATCAGCAGCGCGGCCATGATGATGCAGTGGCGGGGAATGCCGGAGAAGGCGCGGCCGGATCGAAGCCGCGGTGCAAAAGGCGCTGGTAGGGCGGAGCGAAAACGCCGGACCTGGGCGGACACTGTAGGACGGCGGATGTGACGAGAGCTGTAGTAAGGTTGCTGGGCGTTTAAATGGGGGGATTTAAGGCAATTTATGCGGGTTTTTAATCACTTATTTAAGAAATAAAGAGACATTATTATTTTGAATACCCCGCAACTCTGCTGCGGGGTGCGCCGCCGCAGTTTGACTAAATAAACATTTCTTGCTATCAAACCTGTGGATGGTTCTTTTCACCTTTGTATTTGGTCTTGGCCTGATGGACCTTCATTTCGTTGTCGACACTGCAACCGTTATCAATATAATTATGATCGTTCTCACAATACTTGGGCACTTCGAGGGGAAAATTGGAAGCATTTTCCCTACTTGTATTGTGATAATTTCGTTAATTGGTCTAATGTTGCTTGGCATATCATTCAGTCCAATCTTCTCAAAGTTGATTATCTTTTTATCTTTACCATTGGTCTTACATATGTACCATAAAAGCCGCAACACCAATTCAATCCTTCCAAAAAAATAAGCGCCTATTCATACGAATTTTTCAACTATTATGATACAATCGAGAGTCCCATTTGGGCTAGTTGCAGCGTTATTAATACAATACTATTCCCAATTCCGTCCGTAAAGTCTTCATTTTCGCTCTCATATATTCGAATTTTTTACTTTTTACCGGAAAAAATCTTCCTAATCCACCGCGACAGGCTCCATGGCAAGCTGTTCTTCAGCCTCCTTCTTATCTCCTCATGTCTCTTTTCCCTACTCGTTGCCCGCTTCTTCACAAAAATCACATATCATTCTAGCAGTTTCGAAGCCATATACCTGGCGGATCCGCATAACCTCCAGCAAAACTTTATATTCTAATTCAGTCTAAATATATGTGGTGTGTAAAAATGGTTTATCAATTTCCAAAGCATTTATTCTGCTTGACAGCGTTGTTCTTCTTATTGTCAGCCTCGCTGATTGCAGCAGGCGCAGATGCCCTCTCTCCATCTCCGGATGCGGCGGGCCTCTCCCTAAACGGCACAGCTTTCCAGGATGCAGATGGCGACGGCTTCTTCTCGCCAGGCGAGGTGGGCCTCGCGAATAGGACCATTCGGCTGATGCTGGAAGGAACCGAGATCTCCAATACCACTACAAACGAGTCGGGAAAGTACTTTTTTGCCAATCTCTCCCCCGGAAAATACGAGCTGAGGGCAGATCCCTTTTCCGGCTACAACCTGACTGCGCCCGGCGCCGGCTACTATGAGGTGACGCTCTCCGACAAGAGCGGCTTTGGCCTGGACTATGGCTATTTTGCTCCAACCAATCTCACCGCTTCCCTTCCTGCTCGGAAATATCCGCTCATGCATCCCACACGGGAAGACGCGGGCCTTTGGGCCGGGCAGTACAATGCTTCCGAGAAGGCCTATCTCAGTCCCGAGATCGCGGCAAAGATGGCTGCCGCGCCTGTCACTTCCTTTTCCCTGCTGGACAGGCTCGAGTACACGCCCTCCGAGCGTGACCAGGGGAGCTGCGGCAACTGCTGGGCCTGGGCGGGAACCGGCGTGATGGAGCTTGATTATGCCCGGCAAATGAGCGTTTCCGATCGTCTCTCCGTACAGTATCTTGATTCCAATTACAACGGCGGCTGCGGAGGATCGGGGGCCTGCTGCGGCGGCTGGCTGTCGGGCCTGGCCAATTTTTACAGGGCCAAGGGCATGATGGTTCCCTGGTCCAACGCCAACGCTCTTTATCGGGATGGAAGCAAAGGCTGCGGCTCATGTTCGGCTGTTTCTGCTGCCTCCATATCCACAAGTCCCCATTATAGTCTGACGAGCATATCCACCAGCACCGTTCCCACTCATGGCCTCACCCAAGAGGAGGCCATAGATAACATCAAGAACGTCCTGCAACAGGGCAAAGGCATCTGGTTTGGCTACTATTTGCCCGATGACAATGCATGGAATGACTTCTTTAGCTTCTGGGGGGCAGAGCCTGAGAGCGCCGTATGGCAGCCGGACAATGCTTGCGGCAGCTCGTATGATTATAATAATGGGGGCGGGCATGCCGTTCTCTGCGTGGGATATGATGATACCGATCTCGAAAATCGCTACTGGATCATGCTCAATAGCTGGGGCGATACCACCGGGCGACCGGCCGGCCTCTTCCGCGTGAACATGGACATGAACTACGATTGCGCCTACGGCGGTCTCGGATATGCCTTCTACTGGATGACTCTGGATATGAGCTACCCAGATAGCGAAAACAATGCGCCGCAAACGCCTTCTCCTCCTAAGGGCCCTGTGCAGGGGTCCGCCCTTAATTCTTTGAGCTACACTGCATCGACTGACGATCCTGATGGTGATCCCGTCAAGTTCACCTTCAACTGGGGAGATGGCGCCACTTCTGAGACCGGGCTTATCAGTTCCGGCGAGGGGACGGCCTCGCACACCTGGAGTTCCGCGGGAACCTATCAGGTAACGGCTAAAGCTACAGACAGCAAAGGGGCCTCATCTGAATGGTCAGATGCTCTTACGGTCACCATTGCTGCCACCAATCAGCTGCCTTCAAAGCCCGCCAAACCCCAAGGTACTGCATCTGGCATTTCGCAGAAATCTTACAGTTATACCGCCTCGTCGATTGATCCTGATGGCGATGATGTCCAGATTACCTTCGACTGGGGAGATGAAAGCACGTCGGTGACAGCGTTTGCGAAATCCGCGGCAAAGATCAGCGCGTCTCACGCCTGGCAGAAAGCCGGTACCTACTATGTGCGGGCTCGGGCTAAAGATAGCAATGGAGGTCAGTCCGCCTGGTCAACATCTCGTGCGGTCAAGATAACTGCCAATAGCCCGCCAAAAAAGCCCTCTTCTCCCGCAGGTGTGACATATGGCTATGTGGGTAAGTCCTATTCATTCAAAGGCTATACCACGGACCCCAATAAAGATCAGATATTCTATACCTTCGACTGGGGCGACGGCAGTACCTCGCAATCCAAAATTGTCAATTCGGGAACTTCGGTGCTCATGGCGCATACCTGGAGCGAGGCCGGAACCTATCAGGTAAAGGTCATGGCCACAGACAGTAATAATGCAGAATCTCTCTATTCCACTGCCAAAAAGGCGAAAATATATGCGTCGTCCCGCGGCTTAAAGGCCGGGCCGTCAACAGCTACAAAAGCGGAAGATACGGGGCAGCGCAAAAAGACCTGCCCCTGTTCTGCAAGATCATGAGGCGGCAATGATTGCTGCGAGCAGGAAAATTGAAGGAATTATCTCCTTCATATTTCCTGTTTTTTTTTTGCAATTAATAAGTCGAGCAGGCATTCTTTTCCAGATTCTTTACCAGTGCCTCCGCCCTGCGCCCTACTAGGGCCGGGTCCACAGGAACCCTGGCCACGCCAGTCTCAATGGCGGCGCGAGCGACGGCTGCGGCGACGGCGGGGACTACTCTTCTGTCAAAAGGCGAGGGAATGATGCACTCCTCGGATACGTTCTCTACCAGGCCGGCAATGGCCCGCGAAGCTGCGATCTTCATGGCCTCGTTGATATCGGATGCCCGCACATCCAGGGCCCCGCGAAAGATCCCTGGGAATCCCAGCACATTGTTGACCTGATTGGGGAAATCGGATCGGCCGGTGGCCACCACTCGCGCGCCGGCTAGCAAGGCCAGGTCAGGCATGATCTCTGGCATGGGGTTGGCCATGGCAAAGACAATGGCATCCGCGGCCATGCTCTTTACCATGGCAGGGGTTACAATGCCTGCTACCGACAGGCCCAGGAATATGTCCGCTCCGGCAATGGCATCGGCTAGCGTGCCGGTAACATTGCGCGGATTGGTCATTTTGGCGATCTGCATTTTGGCCGGGTTGAGGTCGGTCCGGCCGGTGTGGATCACACCCCGGCTATCGCAGAGTATGGCGTCCTTTACCCCGAAGCTGTAGAGAAACTTGGTAACGGCGATACCCGCAGCGCCAGCTCCGCTCACGGCGACGCGCACCTGAGAAAAGCTCTTGCCCACCACTTTGAGGGCATTGATGAGGGCGGCCAGGGCGACCACGGCTGTGCCATGCTGGTCGTCGTGAAAGACGGGTATCTTCAATATTTTCTTAAGCCGCTCCTCTACCTCAAAGCAGCGTGGTGCGCTTATATCCTCCAGGTTGATTCCGCCAAAGACCGGCTCTATTGCCGCAACTGTTTCCACGATGACCGATGGGTCCTTGGAAGTTATGGCGATGGGAAAGGCATCTATGCCGGCGAAGTTCTTGAACAAAATGGCCTTTCCCTCCATGACCGGGATGGAAGCCAGCGGCCCAATATCGCCCAGGCCAAGGACGGCAGTCCCGTCAGTTACCACGGCTACGATATTACCCTTGGCGGTGTACTCATAAACGTCGTTTGGATTCTTTTCGATCTCGCGACAGGGTTCAGCCACGCCCGGAGTATAAGCTAATGAGAGGTCACGCACGGTAGCGCAAGGGACCTTGCTGTGGATGGCAATCTTGCCCCCTGCATCTTTATGAAATGCTAATGCATCATCTCTTAGAGACATAACAACTCCTGTTTTTAGGATCCTGCGGCAACAAGGAGGAGCAACAGATATAAAGCATGGGTCAGACGGAGAATTAGCAGAGCCGGGGTGGCAGAGCGGACAATTTCTGCTGCTTTTGGGCAGCGGGAGTTCATACGCGGCAGGCTCGAGACCTGTTGTCCCTTCCTGGGACGCTTGGGTTCAAAATGACGGGGGCGCGACAGCCTTCTCAGGAAAATCCCAACCCCGGCGCTATTCAATTATAGAAAGTTTCATATCCGAGTAGAAAAAGGCGATAAGGTTATGGCTAGATTTCCAGAAGCAGAAAAGAGAATCTTGAATCTCAAGATATGCATGAGCTGCAACGCACGAAATCCTGTAAGAGCGACTCGCTGCCGCAAGTGCGGTTATAAGGGACTGAGGATGAAGTCCAAGGAAAACAAGACCGCTTAGATGATGTTTGAGAGGGGCAGAGTCGAGTTGCTGCTGGCCAATGCAGTAGCCGAACGCGGCGCCGGACATCTCACTTTAATCGATCCGGATTCCCAGAGCCCGGTGCAGGCTGCAGCCATGGCCCGGGCTGCGGAGCAGGGCGGCACGGATGCCATCATGGTAGGCGGCTCGGTAGGTGCGGCAGGAATTCTTCTTCATGAGACGGTGCGAGCCATCAAGGAGAAGACAGATCTGCCGGTAATCCTCTTTCCCAGCAGCGTGGCAGGCCTATGTGAAAATGCCGATGCGGTCTTTTTTATGAGCCTGTTAAACTCTCGCTCCCCAGCTTATATCGTGGAAAACCAGGCGCTTGGTGCTCCGTTGATCCTGCGCTACGGTCTGGAGCCCCTACCCATGGCTTATATCATCATCGAGCCGGGCGGCACAGTGGGCTTTGTGGGCGATGCTCGCCTCATACCGCGAAGAAAGCCGGAACTTGCGGCGGCCTATGCCCTGTCTGCCAAATTCATGGGCATGAGGATGGTGTATCTCGAGGCGGGGTCGGGCGCAGACTCACCAGTGCCTGCAGGCATGGTGGCCCTGGTCAAGAAGCTTCTGGGCGACGTCCTGCTCATAGTAGGCGGCGGGATTCGCAGCGGCTGCGCAGCGGCTGAGCTCGTAGCCGCCGGAGCAGACCTGATTGTCACAGGAACGGGCGTGGAGAAGAGCCAAGACGTCACCTCTTTTGTCACTGAGCTGACAAAATCCATTCGCAGGTAGTTATTCGTGGCATCTCCAATGCAGATCTTTTTGGATCGGCATAATCTGGACGGTTTTCTCTTTGTCGGCGACAGCATCTGTGATGCCGATATGTATTATCTCACTCATTTCTTAGCTGGCGACCGATTTGCCCTTCTTGCCCAGGAGAAAACCACACTGCTTGTCTCTTCCATGGAGACGGGCCGGGCCCGGAAGGAATCAATTGCGGATGAGTGTGTGAGCACCTCTCAATACCGGATCATGGATAAGATGAAGAGAAGCGAAACGCCGGAAGAGGCCTATTTTCAGGTACTGGCGGAGTTTTTGCAGAGTCACGGCATAAGGCGTCTGGGCGTGCCTTTTCGCTTTCCTGCCGGTTTTTACCAGTACCTAACCTCGGATTTTGATGTCAAGATCCTGGAGAGTCCCGCCTCGCGCTGCAGAGAAATAAAGAGGCAAGAGGAACTGGACGCCATCGTTTGCACGCAGAGGTCCTGCGAGAGGGCTATGCGCCAGGCGGTACTTCTGATCGGCCACAGTGAGCCGCGCGGGGAGATGCTCTATCGCGAGGGGCAGCCTCTTACCTCTGAAAATGTGCGCGGTGCTATTGATGTATCTTTGCTGGAGGACGGCTGCGAGGCAATGGATACCATCGTTGCCGGCGGCCTCGCGGGGGCAGACCCTCATGCGCGAGGGACGGGGCCGTTAGCTGCCAATTCTCCCATTGTCATAGATATCTTCCCGCGTAGCAAGAGCAGTCGTTACTTTGCCGATATGACGCGCACAGTTCTCAAGGGCGAAGCCGCGCCCGAGGTAAAAGAGATTTACGAGGCGGTGGCTCTGGCGCAGTCCGAGGGCCTTGAGGCCATCCGGGCGGGCGTTTTCGGCAAGGAGGTCCATTCTCGTGTATCTCAGGTCTTCCTGGATCAGGGATATCCGGATAGGGAAGGTTGCGGTTTTACCCATTCTACCGGGCACGGCGTGGGCCTGGATGTGCATGAAAAACCTTCGATTGGCGAGGTTGGTGGGGCTTTAGAGGTCAATCACGTGGTAACTGTGGAGCCGGGGCTGTACTATCCAAAGATCGGAGGGGTGCGTCTGGAGGACCTGGTAGTGGTAAAAGAAAACGGCTCTGAGAACCTCACTCATTTCGAGAGGAAGCTCGTGCTTTAGGTGTTATCAATGGACGCAGAAATTCTAGGGAAGTACAGGCGGGCCGGGCAAATCCTGGCCGAGGTGCAGGCCGAGGCATGTCCGCGGGTTGTTGTGGGCGCGTCACTGCTGGATGTGGCTAATTTCGTGGAGGATGCGATCAGATCAAGGGGCGCAAAGCCCGCCTTTCCCTGCAATATATCTCTGGATAGGAATGCGGCTCATTATACGCCTTCTCCCGGTGACACCGCCATTTTTGGCGAGAACATGGTCAAGCTGGATGTAGGTGTGCATGTGGACGGCTATATTGCCGATGCCGCCATCACAATCGACCTGAGCGGCCATGATAAGCTGGTCGAGGCCTCTCATGCTGCTCTAGAGGCGGCTTTAGAGATAATCAGGCCGGGCACCGACACGGCCCAGATCGGCAAGGTCATAGAAGAGGTCATAACCGGCTACGGCTACAAGCCGGTATATAATTTGACAGGCCACGGTCTGTCCAGATATCTGGCCCATGACGAGCCCGCTGTGCCCAATAGGGCTATGGAGAAGGGCACCGTCTTGAAGAGTGGAGATGTTATCGCCATTGAGCCCTTTGCCACCAACGGCTCTGGCAGGATCAGTGAGGCTCTTATCAACGAGATCTACGGCTTTTCCTCCTCTCGGCCGGTGCGGCTTCCAGCGGCTCGAGCGCTCTTAAAAGATATCTCAGAAAGCTACAAAACGCTTCCCTTTGCTCGGCGCTGGCTCAAAGGCAAAAGGGCGGAATATGCGCTCATGCAGCTCCTACGCAGTGGAGCCGTGCACAGATATCCGGTACTCTGGGAGGTAGAAGGGGCCCTGGTCTCTCAGGCCGAGCACACAGTTGTGGTTCTTGATAAGGGATGCGAGGTAATAACCAGATCGATCTAGTCGGCTCCGCCTGTATCTTCTGACCCATCGTCATCTTTGTAGCTATCATCGCCAAGCATGGCTGCCGATATGGCATCAATTCCGTCCATAAGCTCTGCCGTCATGCAGTAAGGTATGTCGCCAATCTCAGGAAGGTTCTCTCCGCCTATCACTCTGGCCCCTACCTGGCTGAGCAGATCGAATGCGCCGTCCAGGTTCTCCTCTTGCTCGGCAGCAACCGCCTTTGCAACCATCTCTTCCAGGGGGCTCTCGCGATCAAATATTCCTATGATATAGCGCTGGCTCGAGACGAATACTGCGGCAAGAGAGGTCTTGAGGGATTCGAGCATCAAATCTGCATCTTCTCCCATGGATTCGTTCTCGGCAAAGACAATCGATCTGATGGCTGTGATCTCGGCCAGGGCCTCTTCGGGAGTTATAACCGTGTGCTCGCATCGGGCTATTACCTTGAGACAGGCCAGCACCACATCATCCATGATGTAGATGAAGACGGCACCCGAGTTCTTCTCATCATCTTCGGTAAGCTTGAAGTTGCTGTCCTTGACCTTATTCATCCAGTTGAGCCATCGCTTCTCGGTGTAGAATTCTTCTTTCATTTTGCAACTCATCCTTATTTTTGCTGTTTACCGGTATGTATCCACCAGGGCCACTCTTTCGATGACCAGATCTTCTATCCTTTCCTCGCCCACGGCTCTTAGCTCCTCGGAAGAGATATTAAAAGCCTCTTTTACGGCCTTTGCACAAAACGAACAGCTCTGTTCGTCCTGCTCTATGATCTGGGATAGCTCCGAGGCGTCCGGCCAGCTGCCGCAGCCCGCGAGGACAAGTGCTATTCTCTCTGTTCGATCCGATACTCTCATGAAAAGGGCTCTTTCAATCTGCCTCTCTCCGGAGGCGTAACGCATGATTTCCATTCCTGCATCTTTAGCGATGTTTCTCTGCTCGGAAAAAGCTGCCAGCGCCTTCTCGGCGGCAAAGCGGATGTGTCTCTCACCTGCGATATTATCTGCATCGAGTGCCTGCACTATGCAGCCATGGCGGGATTGCAGATCTTTAATCGCTGATATGAGCAGCCCTTTTTCCCTGATAACCGGCTTTCCGAAGAGCAGGCGAATCTCATTCATCAATTCCGATCTGATGAGGTAGCTTAAAAGCTTACGGTCTTGCATGGATCTTGCATGCCACTACCATCTGCTATTTTATCGAACTATTCAAAAAATTAAAGCACAAAAATCTCTTCATCTAAAGAAATATGCATAAAATCTAAGGGGGGCAGGTTCTCTGCCCATAAGTAACGAAGTTTAGCGCAAATCAAACCAGGCCGGCACGTTGCAGCCTTAGTAGGTCGACTGTGTTCAGCTTCTCGCCCTGCCTGAAATGGGTAAGGATATCTTCAGCCTCGCGCTTGGCAACCTCTTTGGCGCGATCTTCCTTTATGTCCCGGTTCTTCTTCTTCAAGCCCACGATGACCTTTTCGAAGTCGCGAACCTCTCTCTGGGTGCGGATGAACTCTTTGTGCTGCTCATCTGCGGCCTCCTGGGCCTTCACGAATTCCTTGTGAGCGGCATCGGCTTCGGCACGAGTCTGATCGGCTTCTTTAAAGGTTCCTATCATCTGATCGTGGTATTCCTGGGCCATTTCCGCGAACTTGGTAACCTGATCGTGGTGGTTGGAAGCCTGATCTCTCATGGCTTGCGCTTCGTCGAGAAGCTTCCTCAGCTCTTCATTCTTCTCAAGCTGCTCTTTTCGGCCTTTGAATTCTGCATGCAAGGCGGAGATCTTATCGACCAGTTGTTTCTCCTTGTCCGGGCTTAAGACCTCAGTCTGCTGCCTGAATTCCAGGTGATCGATCTCGCGGCGCAGATCCCTTATGGAACGCTCGCCGGTGAGGTTGTACTTCTTGCGGATATCGTCTATCCTTGCATAGAGCTGATTGGTCTTCTCATTGTACTCATCCCTTTCCTTCTTGGAATCGGCCACATTCTTGTTATTTTCGTCCCGCAGCTTCTTAAGCTCCTGGGCCTTGTCTATTAGCTCTTTGGTGGCTTTGTTCAGCTCATTTCGCTTGGCGGCCCATTTGCTCGCTTCAGCATTCAGTTGGCTTCTTCGATCCTTGAAGGCAAGGGACTCCTGTCTGAGTTTGCCTCTCTTATCTTCCAGTTCTGCCAGCATCCCCCGTTTGTCCTCCTGTTCCAGCCTGCGGCTGGGGTTTGGTCCCACTTCGGAACCAAAAAACCCGGGAATCCTTCGCCTGGGTTGCAAAGGTCTTCTCTTTTAGCACTATACATGGTGGGGTTTTTTTGCATGCTCGATTTTCAGATCTATGATAGATGTCAATCTTTGTATATAATTATTAATCCTATTTGATTCTCTGCACAAATAGC
>JALNZQ010000323.1 GCA_023229165.1 Methanothrix sp. | reverse complement strand
GGTCGGTGGATCAGCGAGAATATTATTTCTTCTCTGAGAAATTCTGTTGATTTAGCTCTTGCTAATCAACCCTAATTTGTGTATATTTATACTTATGTATATGTATTCACGCTTTTCGTGGCAGACGAAGAAAACCAACGTACAGAAAATAATTGGACAACTGTTTGTCTTTCTGATGACATGAAATATTTGATAAATTCGTCTGGAGTAAAATCACCATTAACTGCATCTTTTATGAAATACAAGCATGTGTTTCACAATTTACCGATGACTAATAATGAATTAAACCGATGCCATATTGGTGCTGAAACTTCATGTGAAAATGAAACCACATAAATAAAGGAAAACTATGCCAAATGAAATAATGAAAAGACCTGTGTTAAAAGGTGGTAAAATAGTTTCAGAAACCGATTTGTCAAGAATTGAAAAAATATTATTATATATGTTATTATCGAGCATATGCGTTTTTTCGGTATTATGCATTATAATAGGATTCATATATTGTTGAGTTATATTAAAAACAAATAGTACAGAAAGATAAATTAATAGAAATTGATAATTGGAATATTATTTCAAATTCAATACCAAAAGATGTAATAGTTAAATCAAAGTCTATTGCAACAGTATTAGAAGGTTGTGGATTTAGTGTATTTCATACTGGTCGTGATTCCATACAGTTTGAAAAGACATCAAATGGAGAATACCTAGAAATTGAAGTATTTTCTGATAAAATTGAAACTTATCATGAAACAGAAGAAAAAGATTGTCTATTGAATAATAAAATACAGTAGTACTTGTTAATGACTAATAAAATAGCTATATTTATAATGAAAATTATTTATTCACATTATTTGAGGTAAAACCGTGATATTACATAAAACATTTTCTAATTTATTTAATCTTATAAAACATATAGTACCAACTAATATGTTTTGGTTAATTATAGGCGCAATTTTAATTTCTTCCGTTATTATGTTTTCACCGTTTGATGGTTGGTGGGTAACATTTTTAAGTGTCGGTCTTATTTTAATTATAATTTCTATTATTCTGTTTATTTTTAGCCACTTTGATTTACCATTTATATTACTCATATGTGGAATGTTGGTAGTTATGGCTGGCCAAAATGCATTTACCAGTAAACACAAAATATACACTAAATATTATGTGCCTACAATTATTTATAAAAATTCTGGAAACGTTATATTAATTGGAAAAACTAAAGCTGTGATTAGCGATAGTTTGTTGCTTTATACTTCAAATAATCTATATATTTGTAAAGATGAAATATATAATGAGGTTAATATAAGATTAAATGATATGTGGTATGTTTGTGAAAAATAACAGAAATTAATTAAATATTTTTTGTCTATTAAATTTATAATAAAAACAATAAAGGATATTATATAATGATTGAATTAATTATATTAGCTTCTATGATTATTCCTTTTATAGTTGGACTATTTTTTATTAAACGCCCAGCTAAATCTAGTAGGCAATTAGAATTTGAGAGATTGCTTGCTATATACGATTTAAAAACAATTGAACACAACATAAATAAGGAAAAAACATGCAAACAGAAGATAATAACAACCCCATATTAAAAGAAGAAAATAAAGGTGACCCTATTATAAAAGAACCAACCCCCGAATTTTTATTTAGTAGTATTTTAGGCGGGCCTTTGGTTTCTTGGTTTTTTCATAGAAAAGCATTTACTGGAAAATATGGATTTTTCCTGCCAGTTTTTATAGTTTCTGTTTTATGTAACATTTTAGTATATTTTACTGAAGTATCTTTATTATTACATTTCTTATTTAATGTTATTCAATGTTTAATAATTGGGTTTTATAGTGCAACAAGATTAAAAAAAGCTATGTTAAATTATGATGAAAAAACATATAAAGAAAATGAAAAAAATGCAATAATTGTTGGTATTATCATAACAATTATTATTTTATTGCTCAATTTTTTATAAGTAAGGTAAGATATAATGAATCTTTTATATTTAAGAACTAAACAAAATGATGATATTGTTAAAATAACTATGGCCATAAAACCTGATAACAAAGTTGATTATATAGATATTAGTTGTGTTATTGATATACAAAATTATTCTACTTTATTGCTTAATATGGAAGAAAATAATAAAATTGTATTTATTTATGAAATTTATGAATTAGCAGAAATTAACAGATGGTTATGTGAATCATATTTTGCAAATAAAGATAATACATCAAAAGAATATAATAATGTATTAATAGAAGTTAAAAAATGGTTAGAAAAATTAGCCAAAAAATATAAATTAAATGTAATAGAAGATTAACACATAAATAAAGGAAACCAAAAAATGAAAGAACAAGAAGTAATAGATGCAATTTATGAATTGAATAGTCAATATTATGAACATAACAATAAATTTGATATTGTGTGTCCATTTGTTGCCATTTGTACTGGATATCAAACTATTGTAAAATTTTTCGATATACCTATATGGAATTCAGATGACGATGATCGCGAATTTAATAACACATCTAACGAATATACACCGATTTCTTCACATTTAATAAAAA
>JALNZQ010000075.1 GCA_023229165.1 Methanothrix sp. | reverse complement strand
ACACGTACGATCTGTGCTACAGTACCACGAAAACCTTTTTACCAGATGAGCAGATAGAAAGACACAAAGGAAGTGCGAGGCGAAAGTAATGGTTATCATGGAAATTTTCCCCAATCCGACAGTGAGGCAAGTAATATTTCAAATCACATTTCCAAATTTATTCTATTTGGAGGGCCGAATTGGGTCCATCCAACAGAAGATCATGAATGAATTTCCTAAATCAGAATTGATTTACAGAAAGCGATTATTGCTGGCGAATATAGGCCCTGAATTAAAAATCGATCCCAAAGACGCCGAAAACGTTCCTGCTAGCAAGATATGGCAATTTGAATCAAGAAATAAGACTAAATTAAGCATTACCACCAATTCATTAGATATGACGTCAGAATTCCATAAAACATATAATTTAGGGGAGGAAGAAGGTAAGAAATTTAGGCATGCAATAGAAAATGCGGTTGGCGCGTTCATCGAAATAGCTGAGTTACCGATAATCAACCGAATTGGTCTAAGATACATAGATTTTTGTCCTTTGCCGAAGAGAAACAATAAAACACTAAAAAAATATTACAACTCAAAATTCCCGTTGAATAAATTTGAAATTGCCGACGCTGAGACTATGGCATTCCAAACTATAGTCAAGAAAGGCCAATATAACCTAGGCTACATGGAAACGCTGAAGCAGGTCGATGGCGAAGATAAAATAATCCTCGATTTTGACGGATCTGCAACGGATATAAAGGCATCAGAATATCTGGCGACAACAGATAAGCTACACGACCTGATATCAGAAGCATTTGCAGAAACCATTCGTGATCCTGTATATGACCATATGAGGCGGTCTCCTGAGGGATGATATGGACCAATTAGAGACTTTCAGACAGAACGAAGGTACCAGAACAGGCGCCTATGGCAATGAAGATAAATCGGTTATAGTTTACCCGTTTGATAAATATGATATAGAAATAGAATTAACCCCGGACGGTAAATTTCTCGATATCATAGGAATCAGTTTCCGGAAGGATTTCCTCTCTATTATGCAAAAAATACAAAAGATACGCTCCACAGGATATCTTGACTTGAGCAAAAAATATCCCGAGGACTCTGGTGAGGGCGACCTTGAATAGTTTTTACGCAAATAAATCAAGCCGCACGTTAAGGTTAGGGGATGTTGTGAGCGGATTTGTGACCGCCATTCCTACTCAAGATGAACCGATTACGAAGAGTTTTGTAAATTATAATGTCGAAGTTAAGCTTCCTTCGTATCTTGTTGTATTAACTCCTTGTTGCTCAATTAAAGAAAAAACCATATCATTGGCTCCGCTTGTAGAAGCGAAAAGAAAACCATTCTTCAAGAACAAAAATTATAGAGAAGATATGACTTTGCTTAATCAGCCTCATTTACCCAATGAATGGCGGGAATTGGGTGAAGAAGTGAGTTCTGATTCAGATGGTGAAGCTATTTACGCCTATGACACTCTATTTATTTATGCCGAAGATCCGCGACTTCCAAAATATCCAGTAAAGATACCAATTGAAGGGAAAAAGTTTGAAGAATTTGAAGCGGGATATTATTTTATCGATTTCAGAAACATCTCCAAAGTCAAGTGCAGTTGTATTGCTCACGAAGAAGAAAAAAAGCCTAATTATGAGGATCTTCTTCTGAAGATGTTGAGTTCGAAGATATTGGAAATTTCAATCGACGCGCGGGCAGATTTAAGAAATAAACTTGCCTATTATTATCTAAGGGTACCAAAAGAAGACTTAATTGAACAAAGTTAATCCATCCGATGAATATCTGAGGAAAAGATATCGAAGTTGCGCGCCGCTGCTATCTACCGTGTCTGAGTTGAGATACGGGTAAAGATGTGGTGTGGTTCTTAAGGGAAAAAGCTATGAGTGATCTCAAAACGATTGATAAGAAACCCTTTGAGCTCTTATTTGGAATGTCTTCTGGCTATGTAGCGTATTTCACGAATAGAACCTTTGAAGATCTATTTTCGGAACACGATATTGACATCTATTCCAATAAGTACGCAATCAATGGTAATTCAAAGGCAAATAGGCTCCGTGCATTCTGGCAAATTGAATCCAACGAACTTGTTGCCGATGTCCTTTCAGCGCTTATCGAGTACTGGAGTCAATTTGCCACAGCACCAAACGAAAATGAACTTGAATTGATGCGTCAATGCCAGACCGTCCTTCACCGTCTTCGTGAGATACAATCGCTTCACCCTTCATTAGAGTCAGTGAAGGAAATCGCAGAGGTGTACAACGATCAATATCTATCAAAACAGATTATTCGCATGAAGGCTTCCATAGAATCTGACCCGGAATTGGTAATTGGGACCGCGAAGGAATTGGTCGAAACCTGCTGCCGTACCATATTGAGCGAGCGAGGCAAACCGATCAACGGAAAACCCGATATGCCTGCGATCGTCAAAGCTGCACTGAAGGAACTGCCGCTCATTCCGGACGTTATTCCTGAACATACAAGGGGGGCCGAGGTCATCAAACGATTAGTGAGCAACTTGGCATCCATTCTTCACGGATTGGTTGAGCTTCGAAATCTCTACGGAACCGGTCACGGCAAGGAAGGAAAAACGGAGGCTCTTACACCTCGCCATGCCAAACTTGCCATGGGTACGGCGACAACCTTAGTGATGTTTCTGTTCGAGACACATAAGGATACCGAACACGAAAGCGACTAGCGCTCTCATCACTATTCATGATGGGCTGATACCTAAACTCTTCTTCGGTGAGGTGCGGGCGTCCCCCCCGCCCAGGACCTGGCCGCAATCCCGGCGAGCCGCCAAGGCGCTCCGGGAAAGCGAGCTGCAGACAAGCCGCTCCCATGATGGCCAGGACCTGCGATGAGCCAGCCTGGTCCGGCCATCGCCTTTCCGCGGAATGGTAGTGTCACATTATCAAGGGCAATAGGAAACAATGTGACACTACTGAAGCGAGCTGCGATAGAAAAAGCGCCAGAGCAGTTCTATGACATTATTAACAGCACTTAGAAAAATGACATAGAACAATGCACCTCAGCGGGAGACGGGACCGCCCATGGCTTGGCCGCGATCCCAGCGAGCCGCCGGGAGACTTCACCCCATGCCTATACCATTTAAATTGGAGTTGTCTCCGTTGCACAGAGGTCGGACGAAGCAGCAAATTCTTCCAAGTTACTTGATGCAAATGATGGAATCGGCATGTTGTATTCGATTGCCGCTCTTAACTTTTCGATTCCAAGCGGCTTATTTAGAAAATCATCTGCACCAGCATCAAAGCAAGCATCTCGGCAATTGGTTAATGCTGTGGTAATTATGATCTTTGGGTTTTGATGCCATCTTTGCCGGATGATTTTTGTTGCCTCCAATCCATCCATCACTGGCATCTGGATATCCATAAGCACGATATCGTAGGACCTATGTTCTATGGCTTCGATCGCTTCGATACCATTTGTGGCGAAATCTGCTTGATAACCGAGCTTCTTGAGCATTAGTGATGCTACTTTTCGGTTTACTTCGACATCTTCCACCAACAAGATGCTTGACGACACTTTTCTCCCACTCCATTCCATTGATAGAATATATGATATAAGAATCCTTCGGCAGTTTTAATTCTAAAACCAAGCTAACTATATGCCATATAAGGATAGAAAAAGGCTATTGATATCGATTTATCTAATTTGTTAAAGAAGAAGTATCATTATATCAGTAATAATATTATAACAATATTTACTGATCGGTGAATAATTATCTTGTTGTTTGATGCTTTGCATTAGATTGGTGTATCAGCTATAATATAGAAAGCAAAAATCATATGAAATTTGATAAATTGTAAAATGGATTTCAAAATTGTAAAAAGAAATAGGATATATTTAGCATTGACTAGATAAATAATCGGTGCCACTTGAGGGAAAATCGACCCAAAGTGAGAAAATCATCGCGATGCTCGACTTATCTTAGAGCCGTTCCCGCGAACCTTGTATCCATAATCAAAGCATTATCTGCTAATCATATGCATTACCCATCGCCAAATCGAGATCTACAAGGAGGCTGCTTCTAATATATCCAAAATGTAGGTCAAACGGCGCTACCCTGCTCGTGGCCACCCAGGACCTAGCCGCATTCCTGGCCGAGTATAGTTCCCTCCACAATCCTGATCTCCTCTTCTGTCAGCCCGTAAAGCTCGTAGACCAGGGCCTCTATGATGGAGGTTCAATAAGGACCCCCGCCATGGAGGCTCGTACATTACAGCTTTTCGTCTGAGGGCCATCCATTCCCGCCCAGAACAATTTTGATACTTAAATGTTTAAATGCGTAAGACTTATAAACTCAAAGCCACTTTATGAAGTAATGCCAAAAACTACATTGACCCTATCAGAACCTGTAGCCAAAACTCTGAAGATTTACACCGCACAAACTAAGAGCAGTTTGCGTGCCCAAAGCCAAGTTGTAGAAGATGCACTAATCGAGTTCTTCGAGCGGCACAATGTGAAGATCGAGGCGTAACCAAGTAAGAGATCTAGGTGGCATAAAAGAAAATATGTCTGCTTGGAATTCAAGCAGTTATCTTGGTCTTGGCGATGTATTTGATGAGATCAGGTCCGATTCTAGCCTTCCGTTGAACCTGACTTGCTACATCATTCATACTAGAACCGCTTTCTGTAAGAGAACGGATCTCCGCAATGGTTGCATCTTCCACTGTGAAGTACTCGTCAAGATCCTTTCTGTGACCCCATACGTCACCTTCCAGCATATCAATGCCCTGCATATTCAGAAACACCTGAATGGCATTAGACATAGTCTTGCGGTAGGAAGGCGGTACCTGAATCATCCTCAGCCGGGGGCATCTCTGCATCAGATTGAGGAAGTCTAAGTTGCTGGCTCGGAAAGCCATGTGGATCATCTTTTCATTAGGGTTGAGATTCTCGATCTCATTTCTTGCGCTAACCACTCTGAGTTTCATGTATTCTCCAATTATCGTAAGTGTTCATACTATTATTAATAGACACTTTAGATAATCACATGTGTACAGAACAGCATCTATTGGCACCATACTTGCGTACTAATATGTTGACGTAATTTTTTACGTGCTAAATTTGACGAAAATCATGAAATCATAAAAACAAACAAGATCTACTTGCAGCCTCGTGGTAGATGCATAAGATGAAAAAACTTTTGGATCACACTTATGCCGCCTCTACTATGCCTACCAAGGCTTTAGCCTCAGGGCTAGCGGCTTCCTCTATCAATTTTGTCAATAGGGCTTTGGACAGGCATGAGCAGCCACACGATCTCGCTCGACCGCAAGCGCAGCCACCAACCGGGCCTCCGGCCCCCCTGGCGTGCGGGCGTTCCCTGCCCAGGACCTGGCCGCGATCCTGGCGAGCCGCCAAGCCGCCCCCAAGAGCATGAAATGAGGCTCGACCGGCACATCGTACTGACAGCATGCGATTCAAGGAAGAGCCGACGGCACAGGCAGCCCAGCGATCCTTCTGCCCATGATAGCCGGGACCTGCGGCGAGCTGGGCAACTTTTCGCCTATGGCCAAAAGACTTTTTATTTGACATAGGAGACTAGACGATTAATTATAGATGCAACCGCAAAGGGGATTTGATGGCTACTGGAAAAAACATGCGGGTGCCCGTGAATAACAGAGCACCTCGACGGCGTGTTTCGGCAGTTTGGAAGCGACCACGGATTGTCGGCTGTTCTAACTGCTGCTAATATCGCCCAGGTATGTTGGGCTGGTGGCATTCGTGGTGTTTGATTCTGATGCATAGATTCCAGCACCCACGCACCAGTCGCTATCCATGCCCTTTACATAGCTGAGCTTGAGATCGTCATCCATATTCTTGCCGGGATTTGGGTAGATGTAATACAGGTAGCCTTCGCCTCTCTTTGCCTGGTCGATGCAATTTCGCAAAAATGCAATTCCATTCGAGTCCTTAGCATCCATGCGGTTTGATCCCAGAAGTTCGGGCTGATAGGGCAGCGACAGGGTGGTGCCGTTGTAGTCATAGGCAAATATGTAGAGGTTGCCGCGAACGAATGAACCGTTCCTGTCATTGAATGCCTGCAGAGCCTTCTCTCGTCCGTTCTCCTCAGCATATTTGGCGGCTTCATCCACGAAGGCGACCAGATTCTCTCTGGACTCCGACTGGAAGAAAGCGGGAACATCTGACAAATAAACTCCTGAACCCACCCACCAGTTGTCATCAACCTTTGCAGCATAGCCGACCCTCAGCTCATCTCTGTCGGAGTGATCCGGATTGGGGAATATGAAATAAGTGAAGTCCTCGCCCCTCCTGGAACAATCGGCCAGGTCTTGAATTAGAGCTACTCCATTTGGATCGGTTAAATTGGCTTTGTCCTTGCCGATAAAATCAGGCCGGAATGGATGAGCGACATTTGTTCCCAGGAAGTCATAGGCGTAGATGTAGAGATCTCCCCGCACGAACTCGCCTGTCTTATTGTCAAATTCCTGGTATGCCTTCTCGCAGCCTGCATCACGGGCATAGTCGCGAGCTTCCCTCACGAAATCGACTAGCTCGATTATGGATGAACTCTGCCCAAGCAATGTTGATGATGAACTGAGATTAGCGGATTCGCTATCGGCATCTTCTGCAATTGAGACTCCGGATGCAATTGCAGTGACAGTCAAAAGAATTGCAATATATGCAATATTTGTCGTCATAATTGACTATTAAGCGTATTGCTGCATTTAAACGTTCTTGTCGATCGCATTTAGGAAATAGAATGGCATTCTACAAACCCAAATTCCGCACATTCAATTCATCCCGTAATAATTTTCGCTTTCCTGGCCTAGCAGCTTTAGAATGGCAAGTCCGGCCTGGCAGGAAACAGGCTTGCTCTGCGAAGTCGGCTCTCGGCCATTCACCCATTGCCAATGGTAGTGTCACATTACTTCGAAATCATGTGGAATATGTGACACTACAGGATAGGCGGGTCTGACCATCGGGTAAAAGACCAGGACCTGGCCGCGAGCTATTCAGAGGAGCTAAACGCATACAAAAAAATGGAAGATCACCGCGTCCTTCAGCCCCATGCTGTCGATTCGCTCCATCAGCAAGCTGTATTCACCTCCGTCTGCTTTTGCCGGATTATTCAGTAAATCTTGCGTTGGTCCAATTTCATAACCCGTGTTACGGGTCCAGAGGTAAAGCGTGTGCGAAATACTTTCGGGACTGCACACAAATGAGATTTATGAGATAAGTATATTAGGTCGTAACTCATAGAAATAATTAAAGGAGATGTCAACTAATGGAAACGCTAGTGGGTATGGCTTACAAGCTCGGAGATCTCGCGGATCACACTTTCGTCTATTGTAGGGATAACGGCCAGTATTTCGACTGCTTCGGAGGGCACGATAGCACCGATGACCGGAGGGATATATGCTCAGGGGTTGGATCATATAAAGTGGCAAACTGCTACAGACTGCCCATGTTTGGCTTACCGGACACGGCAGGAGTCGGTCCCTATGCAGTGGACGGGGTATGTCACCAGGCAGCAAACAGGTTCCTGTTCTCGGCATTGACGATGCTCAACTACAACGTAAGAGGATACTGGTTCAGCAATATCGTTTATGGCACATGGGGCAAAAGCTATCCTTTATGGCTTGCAGGCATATACCTCCCGTGCAGTGTATCTCAAGCAATCCCAGTCCCACCGGCGGCCCCTGCGGCCATGCCGATTGCAGCAGGCACAGGTGCCAGCGACCTGTTCAAGAAGATACAGGGGGTCTATTCGTCAGTGCCCAGGATGATGCGCGGGATGGAGTCGAGGGACCCTGCAGAGATCGCGAGGGAGATCTCCGTGAAAGATATGGTGGCCCATGCCAGCTTCCTGGTCCCCGAACTCGATCCCAGGAAGATCACAGAAATTCACAGGGAGTTCCTGAAGGAGAGGGATGCAGTCATTGGCGATGAGTTGAAAGGTACCGCCCTGTCGGACAAGGTGAACTCAATGATGAAGGATGTTCAGAAGGCCCTAGCGGACTCACTCGACAGTGAGACTTACAGAAAGCTCTCAGGGGGCATCGAGCCAGGCAAGACGGTGGACGTCGTGGATAGGGAGATTGCAGCGAAGGCCGGAACCATCCGTTGATAATTGGGATACCCTGTGACAGGTGCCATCCGCCGTGAGGTAGAATCAGGAATAGATTGCTTCGATCTTCCTGAGGCTCTCCAGGGCTTGTTCTCCTTTTGGAGTCGTTCTATAGATTGGCCGATCACCCTGGCCGGCTTCAAGGAGTTCTTTTTTCTGCAGCAAATCCAAATGAATGTTCACCGTATTGAAATTCAAATTCACCTGGTAGACGATCCTCGTTTTGCCTGCGCCATCTCCCTGGCATAGGTCAAGGATCTGAGTCATAATCTGATCTTTGCTTCTTCTAGGGGGCATACATTAGATCAGTATCTTTGATCCATCTAAACGTTTCCTAGTTCTTTATTTTTAATAAATGCAAAGGTTAGAATCGAACTCATATAGGCGCTTTTATAAATGAAATGGGCCCGAACATCTCCTGCTGCCTGGGAGGGTGAGCAAGGAGGTCGGGCCAGATGTTTTAATAACACCTGTGAATAATTAGCTTTCGGTTAGGATGGACCCGACGAGAGACATGAACCGGTTCATCCACCTCTTCCGCCATAGGAAGCTGTGAAACTACTGTATTCTCTCTGCTCGTTTCCTTTTTGCGGACCTGTCCGAATAGGAGATAGTTGGGGGCACTTGGGTCCGATCGATCCTCAAATTGGCATCGATGCCGAGATTCTCAGCTGGAGACTGGAGAGAGCTGCTCGGTATGTAATTACGTCAAAACCTCCCCCGGCCTTTCGGGTGGGATAGTTAAAGAACCAAATTTTATCATCCGTTTTGGTCCTCCTCTGGCTTGCCTCAACTCTATACGGCATATCTTCTTCCCGCCGCTACAGTGCAATCAATAAGTTCAATCGCTTTTTTTGCTAGGTTCTGAAGCAAAGTCCTCAAAGTTCTTCAAGTAGGCATTGCCAATGGGGGTCGATCTATACCCGTCGCCAACCTTCTCGATTACCATAGCCTTTTCCAGGAGGGTGAGGTGCACTTCGGCCACACTCTCGTTCAACCCGAAGGTTCTCTCGATTTCCCCCTTGGTCTTAATCCCTGGGCCAATGAACTTCAGGATATCGCGCCTATTTCGTAGCTGTAACACCTCACCTAGGAACCTGTGCCCCTCGGCCGGTTCGACCTCATACCATTTTTTGTCTTCTCCTGGTGCGGATGGCTTTAAGAGGTCGAGCAAACTTTGATTAACAGTCATGATAGAGACAATTACGCGTACGTTTAAATATACTCTGGCATTAAATCCGAATCTGATATCAGACCGTACCTAAAAAAAGAAAACGTCTTCACCAGGATGGTCAACGGCGATAATATAGAGGGGTTCTCGAAGGCGTTTGACAACGACCTGATGAGGATTTATAAGCTGATCTTTTGCATGATAAAAACTCAGGATCCGTGGGTGAAACTGCGGCGGAGCACCCACGCAGGAGAGCTGCAGGGCATCCAAGTTGCAGCCGCAAAAGTAAGCTGACCGGACGGTCATCACGCGCGGCTTCGCCTTGATTAATTTTTAAACGCAATAATCGGTATTGATATTGAAGAGGATTTTGCACATCCAATTCTGTAATATTTGCCAAAGCGTTTTGCTCTCAACCATATATGAGCTACCCGAATTCAGCCGAGTAGCTCATGGACGTGCTGTTATCATTCCTGGTTATCTGGCAGATGCCCATGATGGGCTGATCCGATAAAACCACCACCGAACCCGAGCAATCCGAGCCCGTAAGGTTTCTGGGCCTACGATTACTGCCACGGCCAGCGTCACGCAATGTACCAGGAAACCACGGAAATTATGATTTCCTGGCAGTCAAACTCAATTCCAGTGGAGTTATACAGTGGCAGAGATGTCTAGGCGGAAGTAAAGAGGATGCCGCAACCAGTATATTCGAGAGTTCAGACCGAGGATATATACTATCTGGCTATTCACTATCGAATGATTTCAATGTGAAAGGCAACCACGGAGGCTACGATTATTGGATGGCCAAGATATCGGTTGGCGCCATCGGGGTGTTTAGGCCGGGGGCTACCAATGGCAAATTCATTCTAGATCAGAATAGAAGTCGCATTCTGGACTCTGACGATCCCGCTTTTGATATTGGATTGAAGACTGATAAGCCGGTTATTGGAGACTGGAATGGAGATGCCAAATGGGAAGTGGGCGTATTCAGACCAACAAATCATAAGTTCTACCTGGATACAAATGCTAACCGCGCTTTAAGTTCCAGTGACGCCTCCTTCAGCTACGGGCTATCAACAGACCTGCCTGTTGCAGGAGACTGGAATGGAGACGCCAAGTGGGAGGTGGGCGTATTCAGATCA
>JALNZQ010000322.1 GCA_023229165.1 Methanothrix sp. | reverse complement strand
CAGGCATGGGAATGATGGGCGTTTCCGGAATCATCGTCGCTGCCATCGGCGGCTTCTTGGGCACGAACTTCGACAGCCTTCTCGGGGCAACGCTGCAAAGCCGGGGCACTTTGAGCAACAATGGTGTGAATCTGGTGGCAACGGCCTTCGGCGCTCTGGTGGGAGGAGCCCTCTGGTATCTCCTGCAAATTATTTAGGGATGATTATGAAGATATTCGGGATCTTTGGCGACCCAATTGAGCACAGTCTCTCCCCAGTCATGCAGAATGCGGCCTTGCGGGCGCTGGGTGAAAATGCCTGCTACCATGCATTTCGTGTAAGCTCGGCGGATCTGGTAGATGCTATTCTTGGGGCCGCTGCCATGGGCTTTTCCGGACTGAATCTGACCATTCCTCTCAAGGAAAAGGCGCTGGAGCTTGATTTCTTGCATCCTGATCCTCTTGCCCAGGCCATCGGCGCGGTGAACACGGTAAGCTTCGGGCCGCGGGCAATCGCGGGCTACAACACAGACGGATGGGGCGCACTGCTGGCATTGCAGGATGCCGGGGTTGAGATCCGCGGCAAGAGCGTGCTGATAGTCGGCGCAGGTGGCGCGGCGCGGGCCATTGCCTACACTTTAGAACAGGAAGGAGCAGATATCTCCATAGCGAACCGCAGCCTGAAGAGAGCAGAGGAGCTGGCGGCTCTGGTGGGAGCCGAAGGCTTTTGCCTGTGTGACCTCGCAAGGCTCGCACCTCAGGCGGACATAATAATAAACTGCACATCGGTAGGCATGCGAGCAGGCGACGCCAGGCTGCTGGAGAGAAGGCTTTTGCAAAGAGACCAGGCGGTCTTTGATATTGTATACAACCGGGATACACAGCTGCTCAAGGACGCCCGCGCCGCCGGGGCAGTGGCCGTGGACGGAGTGATGATGCTGGTCTATCAGGGGGCCAAGGCACTTCAGATCTGGACGGGCAAACAGGCTCCCGTGGATGTCATGGAAAGGGCGGTTCGAGAGGCTCTGGCGGCCAGGCAAGCGGGAGTGTTTTGAGCTTAGGAGATGAGCTTGAAATTGCATTATTACTTTGATCAATGATACCTTGATCAAAGAAATAGCCAGTAAACCAGCACGTTAAGCACCGTCAGCGGCACCCCCACCCGGGCGAATTCCAGGAAGGTCAGCGTCTCGCCGCTCTTTTCCGCATTTTGAATGATTATCACGTTGCTCGCTGCTCCCAAAATGAAGAGGTTTCCGGCGATGGTGCTTCCCGCGGCCAGAGCCATGAGCGCCTGTGGGGAGGGATTGACCAGCAGCGGCTGGCAAAGGGCCACCAGTGGCACATTGGAGATGAGCTGGCTTAAGAGGACGCTGAAAGCCAGAATGGTAGGAATGGATGCCAGATCGGCATCTGATCCGGCCAGAAGGAACTGAAAGATCCCCGACCGCCAGACCGCGTCCATGAGAACGAACATGGCAGCAAAGAAGATCAGAGTGCACCAGTCTATGTTTCTCAGGACCTCGTATCTCCTGCTGCTGAAAAGAAGGATGGGCAGCGCCGAGATAAGAGCGATGTAAGTCAACCGAAACTCGCCGCCCATGCCAAGGATTACCGCTCCCATCTTGGCCAGGATCAATGCGAAGAGGAGAAGAAAGGATATGCGGGAGAGACGAGCTAATGCAGGGTCCGAGATCTCTTCTTGGCAGATCTCTAGCGTTCTTTTCTGAAACTGCCCTCTGTAGAAAATTCTGAGCAGCAGATAAGCCAGCAGAAGGTTGGCAACTGTTGGCAGCAGCAGATACTGCAAGAAGACGAGAAATGGATTGGATAGATCCGAGTTGACGGCGATGAGCAGATTTTGCGGATTGCCGATGGGGCTCATGGCGCTGCCGATGGTCACGGCAAAGGCCAGAGTCAGGAGCAGAAGCTTAGGGTCTATCTTGAGCGTCCGGGCAAAGTAGAGCATGAGCGGCGTGCCGATGATGGCTAAGGTGTCATTCATGAGCAGAGCCGAGAGAAAACCCATGGCAAAAAGGATGAGAAGCAGAAGCTGATCCAGATTGCGGGCCCGACCGAAGATGCAATTGTTGAGAAAAAGAAGATAGCCGCTCTCCTGCATGGACTGCCCGATTACGAACATTGCTCCCAGAAATATCATTACATCCAGGTTTATGGCGCGAACCGCATCCTCAGGCGAGATCTGGCCGGTGAGGAGGACCACCAAAGCGCCCAGCAGCATAATCTGCCAGATGGCAAGGCTGTTCTTACCCACTTGCCGGACGGCGATGAGGATGAAAACCGCTGCTAGTGCCATTACAGAAATATTGGCGCAATTTACGGCGTCGAGCATTTCGAGCATCGCAAGTACCTGGGGGTCCAATCAATCCGTTTATCGATCAGTTTGTCGATCCATCAATCTATCCATCTTATACCCATCGATTGCACCATGAGATATGCATAAATTGTAATATATATTCCTGACCGACACCCTTATAGCATGCTGCAATGCTACACGCTACCACACACCACGGCATTTCCCCGGAAAGCCCGCAATATGTGTGCAGCCTCGCAAAAGACTGCAATCAGTCAGCATTACGGTTGGTGATAATCGTGCTCGGCATTGATGATCC
>JALNZQ010000074.1 GCA_023229165.1 Methanothrix sp. | reverse complement strand
GTTATAGGATCTTCTATATTGCTCTTAAGTGTTCTCAATAATTGTATAGTCATTCTTAAAACTCTTATTATATCTCCTTCTGGTACAGTAAAATCTTCTAAATCTTTTAATTCACCACCATCAGCCCATTTTCTTATAGGTTTTGACAATGAAAAATCCAATTCTCTAACTGGCTGTTCAATACTATGGGAAATTTCTTTTTGTATTAATTTTTTAATTATTTTATTACCATAAAATTTACTTTCTTTAACCACTTTATCTTCTTCTTTTTCTTTAGATTCAGTAATTAAAGCTGCTAATAGAACACATAAATCTGTAGGAGTACAATCATCAAAACTTCTACTATAATATAATTCTGATGCTTGTATTTCATAGCCATTAACTGCAATAGCAAGTTTACCTTTATTTGTTAAAGAATTTTTACCTTCTATAAAACCATTATCTTTTAAAAATTTAATCTTATTTCTTATTTGCTGTTCTTCTTTTTTATAATCTTTAGAACATTGATATGTTCCATTAGTATAATTCTTAAAACTCTTTTGAAAAATATCAAAAGCTTTTTCACCAAAACGACTATACAAACTTAAAATACTTGAATAAGAACCAAAAAATCTACTTTTTACAGCTTCGCTTTTATGATTTAATATTCTTTCAACTTCTGATATATTTAACGTATCAGGATCAACAAGAGAATAAACATAACCAACTTTATCCATACCTCTTCTTCCTGCTCTACCTGCCATCTGTTGATAATTACGAGTAGTTAAATAACTAAATTGAATACCATTAAATTTTTCTAATTCATCAAATATTACTGTACTAGCTGGCATATTTATACCTAAAGCAAACGTTTCAGTACAAAATAACAATTTAATTAATCCAGTTGTAAATAGTCTTTCTACTATTTCTTTAGCTGCAGGTAATATTCCTGCATGATGATATGCTACTCCATTTTCCCATAATTCTTTCATTTCTTTTAATCTATTATAATCATTAAGATTATATTTATTAATCAAGTCTTCTATCATTTCTAATAATTTAACTTTTTCATCGACTGTAAGTAAATTACAATTTTTATTTAAAGCTGCTTTTTCTTCACATAATCTTCTATTAAAACAAAAATAAAGAACCGGATAACTTTTATGACTTAAAACATGATTAATAACTTTTCTTGATGAAGGTTTTCTAAACCTTATACCCTGTTTATTTTTATTTTGTTTTATTTTTCTTGAAATATCTTTTGCTATAATAGCACCATGTTTATTAGAATATAAATAATGTTTTAATGGAACAGGTCTATTAGATTCTTTAATAACCACAAATTTTGTATTTCTAACAGTACTCATCCATGAAGCAAGTTGATTAATATTAGGAACTGTAGCTGACAAACAAATAAATTGAATATTAGGTGGAGCTAAAATAATAGATTCTTCCCATACTGTTCCTCTATCAATATCATCTATGAAATGAATTTCATCGAAAATAACATATGAAATTTCATTAACTCTATTTGTTTCATCAAGAATAATATTTCTAAAAATTTCAGTAGTCATAACCAAAAGTGGTGCATTAGGATTAATTACAACATCACCTGTTTGAATACCAACATTATCATCGCCAAACTGTTTTCTAAAATCTCTAAATTTTTGATTAGATAACGCTTTTATAGGAGAAGTATATACTACCTTTTTATTTTCACTCATTGCCTTTTCTACTGCATATTCTGCTATTAAAGTCTTACCACAACCAGTTGGAGCAGATACAATAACTGATAAATTATTATCTATAGCTTTAGCTGCATCTTCTTGAAATTTATCAAGTACCAAACCTTTATATTTCATTTTTTCTCCTTATAATAAATTAGGAATTAAATCACTAATAAACTTTCTATCTTTTGTAAAAATTGGTGGTTCAACTATAGACCATTTTGATCTCGTTGTATTTTCTTTTAAATAATGTTCTTTAATAATCATTCTACCTCTTTTATATTTAGCAGAATAATCATTCCAATTTATACCTTTTTGATATATTAATTCTTGCATATCACTTATATTTTTACCATTTAATTCTTTATGAGAATATAAAGATTGTGCAACTGACGAGATTGAATTTCTCACAGTATCTTGTTGTCTCCAAATAAAATAATTTTCAACTTCTACTTTTGTTGTTATAGTAAAAACTCTACTATCAAAAAAAGCTAATTTATTAGGTCTTAATTCATTAAATTTAGCTGTAGCCATAGATGAAGATACAGATGAAATTTTTTGTATATTGCCTTCGAACCAAGGACTAGTTTTTATATTTTCAAAATCAGTAACTAAAATTGATATTTCATCGGATTGGACAAAAGCAAATTTTGCACCTTGAATATTATAGCATAAAAATTTGGCAGTTTCATCCATATCATTAATTAATTTATCATCAAATGGTCTATTTAAACCTTTTGTATATGTATGAAAATGAACCCCATCTAATCTTATTAAAGTATAAGTTCTTCTAGGTAAAGAATATCTTGTTCTATTTTCATAATAAAATTTTATTCTATCACCTAATTCTTCTTTCATATTTTCTCTCTTTCTTAATAATATATAGCTAACTCAAAGTTTATATTAAAACTTTGAATAATTCTATAATATAACAAATTTATTTTAAAAATTAATCTTTTGTATATAAATTTTTAGATTTAATATATTCTATCACATCAGAATTTAAATATTTTTTTAATTCTTCAAATTTTTCTTCTTTACAAAATTCTCTCAATTCAGAAGAAGAAATATCTATTGGTGGAATATCAGGATTAATATATCTATGAGGTTGTTGCAAACACCAATCAGCATTAAATTTATAACCCTGTCTATTCATAACAACAAATGAAGCAATTTTAAGAAGATCCTGATAATTAGACCATTTATCTATAGTATTAGCATTATCAAGGCCAATAATCATACTAAATGAATATTTATCTTTATATTCGGTATCATTCATTAATAATTTCATAAAATGATAAGTTTCACCTTGAAATTTATGTTTTATTTCATAATCAAAAACCTTTATTCTTGCATCAACTTTTGCAGCTAAACGACACATTTCTAAACGATCTTCAGAAGACTCTAATTTTTTACCATAAAGATGTTGATAACAAGGTGTTAACCAAACTTCATCATAATCGTTACTATAATTTAAAATCATACGTGCAGTATCAATATGACCATTATGAATCATGTTAAATGCGCCACCAAAAATTACTACTTTACGTTTTCTACCTAATGTTTTATATTGTTCTTTTCTTCTTAAAATCTTATTTAAAGTTTCTTCAATAATATCTTCATATTTCCATCCATTTTCATTACAAGATTGAATTACAGAACAAAGTAAATCGCCAGTTTCTTCTCTCAATCCTTTTATATCTACTGTTCTTGTTACTTCTAAAGCTTCACGAAGAATATCATCTTGTCTCTCACGTAAAGAACTATTGCCAAAAGCTTCTACAAAAACAGTATTAATCTTTTCTTGAATTTTTTTACTATCCATAAATCTTCCTTTTAAAATTAATATCTCTATTTAATTATATCTTAATAAAAGTTACAAATGTTTATTTTCTTTTAAAAATAAACACACGCATTCCTCTTCCACCCTTATCTTTATTTTGGTTATAAGAAAAATATTTAATATTTTTATAATTAAACATTGTATATTCAATCCATTCTTTTGTAGGATCATTACTTATAAATTTTTTAATAGCCCATTTTTTCCATTCACTATTTACACCTCGAAATTTTTTTATATTAATAAAAGCTACAGCAATATAATCACACATAAAATTATTATTAACTATACTTAAAGCTTTTTCATGATCTTCACTTGCATATCCCATAGTATCATAATAAATAATATTAATATGTTCTTTAATTTCTTTAATTTTATCACTAAACAATCCCAATAAATTAATTGTAGGCAAATTCATTTTTTTATATTCATCTAAAATATGATTGTATTTCTCTATATTGTAAATTTTAGCATTGTTATTTTTATTTAAAATATGTTTAACATCTAATCCTTCAAAAGATGCCATAGTAACAATAACAGGATTTTCAACATTATCTATATATTTAAATATTTTTTTTCTAGTCCTTTCTTTTGCTATAGTATTATATGTTATTTTATATTCTACTTCACCTTCAGGTAATGGTTTTCTATATATTCTTGAACCATGAACTCCTTTTTTATGCCTAACAAAAACAAAATCTTTTTTAAACCATTTTTGACCATATAATTTATGAGGAGAATCTCCACATACTGATCCACGTACTCTTGAAGGTATTGTATCACAAATTAATGAAACCTTTTTTAATAAGTCAACTTGATTAATATAATCACCTTCTTTTAAAGACTGCACTATAATTTGTGCAGTCTTCATATATGAAAAATAAATTTTATTCATTTAATTCTCTTATTTTACAGTTTTACCATGTATTTGTTCTACTAATTCTTTATGAGCAATTTTAAACTTTCTTTCTCTTTCTTCAGATGTAATACCAATTTTAGGTTTATATGGTAACTTAATAAGACTTCCTTTATCATTCCCATCCATTTTTTTTATTTTTTCTGATATTTCTAATGATTTAATAAATTGACCTTCTTGCCAATAATTAAAAGCAAGCATTGTATAACAAGCTACTTGATAATAAGGTGCTGTTTGATTACCATTACCTAAAGTTTTACCATAATTAATTCTATTTTCAACAACATCAGCAAGAAGTTGTCGTATAGCATAAATAGGTGATACTAAACCACATATTTTATCTTCATCATAATATGAAGGTTTAAGAATACAATTTGTAAATTCAATTGCAGCTTTTTCATCCTCTAAAAATATTTCAAAAATTGAACGACCAAAACCACGATTATGTATAGCTGATTTGCTTTTACCTTGTTTTCCACTTTTATAAACCATAGATGATTTTTTTAATATTTCATTAAAAAATAATGAAAATTTTTCATTATCACTTACTACAGAAAATCTTTCTTTAGGTAATACTTTATATGTAATGCCAAATGCAAAATTAATTGCATAAGCTATAGCTTTGAATTCTTTAGAATCTATTTTTTTATCTATATATTCATTACTTGCTTTAATAGCTTCTGCTATTTCGCTAGAATTTCTACCAGAAAATATTGCATCATAAGTAGAATATAAGTTTGCAAGACCTTTATTATTTTCATATTCAAAAATATTTATATTAGCTTTTAAATTAGAATTTTTACTTTGTTTAATATATTCTAAAAAATCAACAAGACTTATAGAAGAATGTTTTCCATTTAAACGAACAAAAATTTCAGGTCCATATTCAATAATCATTTCTTTAAGACTTTTATTATCGTTTTTTTTATAAGCTAATGCCCATTGAAAAGGAATTATATTTCTTTTACTAAATTCAGATTTAAGTTTTTTTAATCTATTCTCACTTATTTTTCTATCACCATTATATTTTTTAACAACATTTTTCATTATATTAATAAGTTCATCATTAAGATTATGTTCTTCTGATCTAACAAATCCAAAACCACATTCTTTAATAGCTTCAGATGGATCATGATCAATACCACAAGAAAGAAAACTACTATTGCAAATTAAAGATTTTTTCATTTTAAACCTTTCTAAAAATTTAAATATAATATAAATTAATATATTTCTAATATACTATATTTTAAAATATAAATCAATAAAAAAGGGTGAAATATCTTAAATTTCACCCTTAAATAATTAAATATTAAATACTTATTATATCAATAAGTTCCCATAGTAACATGAGCTTTAACTGCTGCTACCTGCTGTCTTGTATACTCAGGATATGCCTTAAGTACTGTAGCTGTATCAACACCTGCACTTACAATACGAATAATAGCATCTTTATGCTCTGTAGAAACTTTAGTTTTAGTAAAAACTACTGCTTTTCTCTTACTCATAATCACCTCCTTAAAACATTAAAATAATTCTATAGATTAATATAACAAATTAAATTTAAAAATCAAATATCTTTTTATTTTTAACAACTATCATATTGTTGTCTATGACAACATTTTTAAAATATAAATTTTTATTATTTTCAAAATTTAAAGCATGTTGAATTATTATATCTTCACTATTATCTTCTATTCCTAATGCTGATAATCTATCATTTTTGTTAGTCTCTAAACTTTTAAAAATATTTAATATTAAATATGATTTTAAAAATTGTATCATATTACTTTTATAAAAAGAATTAATAAATTTTAATCGAACAATATAATTACCATTTTCAAAATATGGCAATTCATTTTTTTCAAATTCATAACCTTCTATTAAAGCTTTATGTACTGAAACATATAAATCTGATATTTTAGATTCTTGAATTTTAATCATAATTTTACATTAACCTACTTATAAGAACTTTAAAATTTCTGTATAATCAAATTCATACTATTTATAAAACCTTATTCCTTTCTAATCTTCTTTTAAACATTTTAGCAGTAGTAGAAGCAATTGCCTTTCTTAATGCTTTCGATTTTACTATCTCACCATCTGCCTCACGTTCTACATCCTCAATCATTGCTTCAATAATAGCACCAGTTTTTTCAATTCCAATTTCAACAGAAAATCTACCAATAATATGATCAAGTCTCATTTCTGTAACCCACTCATCAACTATTTCATTAACCTTAACAAGAATTAAATTCTTTTCAGGATCAATATATCTTTCTGTCGCTGTTTCTCCAAATTCTGCTATTTTGTGTTTCGCTATAACTCTACTACCATCACTTGTAATCATTTCAACCAATGGCCTAATAACTACACCTTCTCTCTTTTTAGGTACTGTTATTCCACACTTAACTGCTTGCTCTGAAGGACTATCTCTTAAAGCATTAAGAACTTCTATATCTGTAGAACATTTCACATAAGGTACAAAATCAAGATTAAAATATTTTACAAATCTTTCTGCTTGTTCTACATTTAACCATATATTATCAATTAATACATCAAATGCTACAAATCTTAATTTATCACCATAAGTTTCACGCATATTTTGCATTTTACCACCATAAGCTTCACCATAAATAGTTATGTCTGATAAACTTCTTTCTAAAAATTTTGATTTTAAAAATTCTTTATCAAATAAGGAAGTAAATAAAAGATATTCTGCACCACCTGAAAAAAATGAAATATTAGAATTTTTCCATGATATATGAACTGAAGTTCCATGAATCTTTTCAAGAGCGTAACACTCTTTGAACAATAGAACTGTTTGGTTCTTATACAAATTAAAAATATGGAGATACCCCATAAAACAACTCCTTATAAATATTTAGAATATCTATCTATTATTTTATTTACTTCTATTTCAGAAAATCCAAAATAGTCTGAAATTTCAATTACAGAAGCACCATTAAGATACATAAATAGAATTTCATTTATTAACTCTTTATTATAAAATAATAAATTTTCTATCATATTACGACATTCTTTAAAATATTATGTTACAATTTTATTCTAATATAATATTTTTTATATAAATAATCAATATAAAATAAAAAAGGAGATTATTTTAATCTCCTTTTTAAACAAAAATCTAAACATATTTAATTTTTTATTTTTTCATATATAGTTCACATATAGACCAAACTACATCCATATTTTTTCTTGCTTCTTCTATATTAATAGCTACATCTGCTAACTTTTTAGACAATTTGTTTCTATTTCTTTTTTTATCATTAAAGCTTTGTAAATTAATATTATCTGCTAAAGCTTTTAAAAAAATTGAGACAGAATCATATTGCATATATCCTATAGCATTTGCTAAATCAACTAAAGAACCGTTATAACCTTCTACATATTTTAAATGTTTACTCATTTTCTTTTTTCTTTCTCTCTAATCTTTGTTTTTCCAACCATCATATATTTCTTTTGCAGTTTTATAAGGATCATCCATATTATTCCATTCTTCAAAATTTTTAATTGCTTTTTTTCTAACATATCTTAATCCCATTTCTTTTGCTCTTTTTATGGCCCATAATTGAGCATCCAATTCCCACATAGCCTCTTCTTCTTCTGAATCAAAAATATCATCATGATATGTATTTACATGACCAACTTCATGTAACAATACAAATTTAAAAATATCCTCTCTATTTTTATGAAATTTATAAAATTCTTTGCCTATACAAATAACAAAACTAACAACTTCACCATCTTCTTTATCTAATAATGGTATTGTAGCACACCACATTTCATCATCTTCTAATTTTTCTTTAAATTCATCAAGAGTAACTAATGAATCCAAAATTTCATAACCTATTAAAACCATTATGTTTTTACCATAATTAGCTCTTTTAACAAAATTGACAATATCTTTATATTTCATATATACCACCCATTTTAAAACAAAAATGGAAGACATTAAAAATAATCTTCCATTTAATATATAATTATAATTCAAAAATTTTAAAATATATCACTATCTTCAAAATCAATGTCGTCTACAATATCATTATCAGAATCGTCTAAAACAGCTTCATCATCTTCACCCATTAAAAGACCTTCACCATTTTCGGCTAACATCCTTAAATATTCTTCTTCATTTTCAATATCTAAATCATTAGAATAATTTTCTACAAATTCTTCTTCGAATAAACCTCCATCTTCTTCAAAATCTTCTTCTTTCATATTTAATCTCCTATTAGATTTTTAAGATTTACAGTTCTATTACAAATTCTTCACCATCTATTAAATATATTTATTTTATTTATAAAAAATATCTATTTATATTTTAATATTTTATTAAATAGTCAATCACATATTTATTCCATATAATCTTCTATCCAAACTTTTCTACATTTTAAGCAGCCCTTAAAAATTATTCCAGGATGTTTATTACCATTTCTCCACTTAGTATTTTCTGTATCAGGATAAAAACTAATAATTCTACCATCATGTTTACAAAATATTTTTTTTAGAATTCTTATAATTAATTTAAACATTTATAGCCTCCAATCTTTTAATTGCAACAAAAGAACTATTTAACATTTTCTTTTTTAATTCTATTCTTTTATTTTCTTTAATTTCTTCATTATGCGCTATATTCATAGCAATTTTTCTATTATTTTCTTCTTTCTCTTTAATTATTTTTAAACATCTATTAATAGTTAAATCAAAAGGTATTTTTTTAACTCTTTTATACATTCCACGATCTACAGTAATTAAAAATCCCGCTCTTTCTAAATTGTTTTTATATGTATCTAAAGTACAAAGTCTATTGGTTTTATTATTCATATAAATAAAATACTGTTCTCTAGTAAAACGTAAATGACTATTAAAAAATTCTATAGCTTTAGACCAATTATTCATATTTACCTTTTATTAAAAATTTATATCTTTAAAAGAAGAAACAACTTTAACACCTTTTTCTTCAAATTCTTTTATATATGCAAAATTATATTTAACATCATTATTACTAATCATATAAATATTAGGTACTCTTACATTTATAGCAGATTGTATACAAAATTGATTATCATCTATAACAACATCGTAATTATTAAATATTAGTTCTTTACTACATAGATGACCAACAATAATAACATTTTTTATACAATAACTTAAAACCACTAAACTTGTTTAGTGGATCACTTTTAACCTTGATCATTAATATATTTCTGTAATGTCTGCTCTGAAACATTGCCGATAGTAGATACAAAATAACCATCAGACCAAAAAGTATGTTCTTTCCAAAAATATCTTGGTTCAGCTTGAACTAATAAATGTATATGATCCTTATCAACTTCCATTACTTTAATGATATAATTATCATTAATAGATAATTGACTACATATATCTTTAATTGGAAATTGATCAATAATTTTTAGTTAGATATTCCATACAAAACTTCCAAAATTGTAAATCTTATCTATCAATGTAAACTTAATATATTCTTTCTTTTTAGAGTCACCAAATAAAACATATTTACCTTTACCAAACATCCCTTTACAACTATACTTCTTTCCGTTAGACCAAAATAAGTCTTTAGGGGATATCTTGCTTCTCGTCTTTTTAATCGATGGTTTAAAACCTTTCCTATTTAACTGTAATACTCTATTATTCCTATGCCTTTGTTCTATAGTTACAGGCTTGCACCTCATTTGTTGATTAGTTCCACCTGCAATAATAAATGCATCGTTATAATGAGTTTTCTCTATATTATACTCATTACGCTTCATTTGTGTAATATAACCATAAGTTACCTGCAAACCTGTAATATCTTTATAAAATCTCTTATGTATTATCGACATAAAAGTTGAAGGCTCATACCTTTTAACAGGTTTTTGAAACTCTTTTTCTCTATGTTTTTCATGAAGATCTATATGACATTTCTTGTGTAAAAGCAATAAACCATCAGATCTATTTGTTCTCCTTAAATCTCCATGTCTGTAAACATGATGTGTAGCTTTTGATTCTCCTTTAAATTCTTTCTTGCAATAAGCGCAAATATTATCCTGTCTTACTTGTAGATAACTAACCATATTCTGATAATCAAAAAGATTGCCTTGATGATATTCTTTACCATTAATTTCGGGATTCATTATTTTTTGTATATCAAATTTTGCTACCTCAACTATAACATTTTTAATAGGTAGTAAATTTTTAATTTTTTCTATCAAAGTCAAATGAGTTTGATATTTTCT
>JALNZQ010000073.1 GCA_023229165.1 Methanothrix sp. | reverse complement strand
GGGATAGCCTGCCCAACGGCATGTATGCTACCGGCCTGACTAATCTGGGAAAGAGGGCTATAGCGGGACCGAGATGGTAAAAGGACAATGGCGTTTGGACCGATAGGAATTACGATCGTCACGGGATTCGCGTCAAGCACATACTTTATATCGTTGAACGTCGAAGCAAACGTGGGTGATAGTCGAGGCATGACGGGTCCCTCCCAGTGCCTTGACATCGCCTAATTCTTCTCTCAAGCCGGTCGCTTTCATAAGATTCGTTCCGATAGCTATGCCCGCAAACGGATGCAGATCTCTTAGGGCCATCCTCAAATATTCTTTTTGCTATCGCAGGCCAGCAGGAAGTTGGCCGGAAATCCCCGGAAAGATGCACTGTGGATGTGGGTATAGCTGGCCACTAAATTCCCCTCGCACATGCCGTCCCAGCCGTCCTTAATTCCCGTTCCCCGCTCCAGGCGAATGGCGTACTTGACGCCTTCGTCCATCAGCATCTCGGAGTGGTGAAACTCATGCCCCATAATTGCCGCGCCCGTTTTTCCAAGAGAACAGTCACGCGTGATCGCTCCGTGCACGTAGCTGACGATGCGCGTGCTGCCGCGTCGCGCCTTTCCCGGCACCAGACCGACCATTTCGTGGCATGCGCCATCCCACTCTATCTCTCGCGCCAGGTACATCAATCCGCCACACTCGGCGAAGATGGGCAAGTCTCTTTCATGCGCCCGTTCTAGCGCCTGGCGCATGCCTGCATTCTCTGACAGCTCCTGGGCGTACAGCTCCGGGTATCCTCCGCCAATGTAGATGCCGTCCACCTGTGGGAGCGCGGCGTCGTGCACCGGGCTGAAGGGCACGACCTTCGCTCCGGCCTTTTCCATTAGCTCCAGGTTGTCCCGGTAATAGAAGTTGAATGCCTCATCCCTGGCCACGCCGATGCGCAGATCTTGGCCCAAGGCATTTTGCCGGTAGAGGTCTGCTTCGACCTCCGGCTGAGGTGGTGCCTCCTTCGCGATCTCCTGGATACGGTCCAGGTTCAGGCCCTCCTCTACGATCTGGCGAATTTTATCCACCCGTTCCGGAAAGCCCTCGTGCCGGGTCTTGCCCTCCAGCACGGGCACCAGGCCCAGGTGGCGCATGGCCAGGTGCATCTCCTCATTTCGCCGGATGACGCCCACCACTTCCACGCCTGCGTAGCGCTCTATCTCCTTGATCGCTTTTTGGGCGTGCCTCTCTGATCCCACCTTGTTGAGAATTACTCCCTTGAACTCTACCTGGGGATCAAAGTCCATGTAGCCTTTGACTATGGCCGCGCAACTTCGCGTGATGCTTCTGGCATCGACCACGAAGATCACGGGGGTCCGGAGAAGCTTGGCGATCTGCGCCGTGCTGCCCAGATCACCATCGTACCCCTCGTAAAGGCCGCGCACACCCTCGATAACCGCTATATCGGCGCTCTCTGCCGCATGGGCATAGATTTCCTTAACGGCTGCCTCCGTCATGAGATAGCCGTCCAGATTGCGGCAGCTTCTGCCGGTGATCCAGGTGTGGTAGCTGGGATCGATGTAGTCCATGGCTACCTTGAATGGTTGCACCTTCAGGCTGCGCCGGCAAAGGGCTGATAGCAGGCCGGCCACGATGGTGGTTTTGCCGCTGGAGCTTCGATCGCCAGCTATCAGGATGCGTGGACAGTCTGCTCGCATTTTATCACTCCATGGAGAGCTCCCTTAGTCTCTCATCGCTGAGGGGCTGTGGCACCCTCGGCTCGGCTCCCGACATGATCTCTCTGGCCAGGGCACGATAGACCTCTGCTATCTCAGAGTCCGGTGCGCCTTCGATCACAGTGACTGCTCTCCTCTCGCACTGCTGCACAATGGGATCTTTGGGGATGAAGGCTACCAGGCGGCTGTTCAGCTCAGCAGCGAATCTCTCCGCAATATCCTTCTCTCGTCCGGCTGCCGCCTCGCGCGAGTTGCAGATCACACCAGCTAACGGCGTTTTCAGGCGGCGCAGGCCTTTGCAGATGTTGTTCGCGGCATAAAGCGGCATGTACTCCCCGGAGGTGATGATGTAGGCCTGGCTTACCAGCCCCTTTCGGATAGGTGCGGAAAATCCGCCGCAGACGATATCCCCCGGCACATCATAAAGCACCAGGTCCACCTCTTCCATGGCCTTGGAAACCTTGCGCAGGAAATCGATGGCGACAATTATGCCCCGTCCGGCGCAGCCCACGCCCGGCTCCGGGCCGCCTACCTCAATGCACAAGACGCCCTTGTATCCCGGAAAAACGACATCCTTCTCCTGAATCTCTCCACCCGCTAAGATGAGGTCCATCATGGTGGGAATCCTTCTGCCAACCAGTGTTATGCTCGAGTCGCTCTTGGGATCGCAGCCCACCATCAGTACCCTGTGGCCTTCTTCGGCACAGGCGGCGGCTATGTTCGAGGCAGTGCACGACTTGCCGATACCGCCTTTGCCATATATCGCAACGTGTTTAATAGATGACATCTAACTCCGCTCTGCGTGTAGATCCTCCATAGGATATACAGCTTATCCCGGAATCATTCTTGAGAGGTTGATGGAGATCAGGACAATCTGGTTTATAGCCACAGCAGCAATGTTGGCTTTGCTTTTTGGGCTGGCATCGAGCGCTTTTGCGCAGGAGCCATTGGAAGCGGCCTATGTGCGGGGCCATTTAAGTGACGGCGATGGTGTCTGGCGGGCGGATGACTTCGGTTGGTTCTACTATGACCTGGATAAGGCCCAGGGCGGCGAAGAGCTGCGCATAGATATGCAGGGAAGGACGGCGGAGAAAGGGCATATCGTTTATTCTTCAAAGACATGGTCCCAGCAGTTTGAGTATGAGCCATGGGGCAGCTTCCAAGAGGTGGCGTTTCTGGGCAAGCCCTATCTGGCAGGATACCATGATAGTTCATTTACAGACGAGATCAGCTCTTTAGGCAAAGGAGAGCTAAGAGCAGTGCTCATCGATGAAGATAGCACTCAAACTCTGAACCTTAACTCAACTCTTTCTCTCCAGCAGGGCTATGTTCTGGTGGCAGCGGATGTCTCCGAGAAGAAAGGCACTGTCAATTTTGTTCTGCTAAAAAATGGAAAACCTGTTTATGCGTCTGTGGTGAGCATTGGTGATACTTTTGCCTACAAAGTAAACGACGTCCCGGTGATCCTGGTCCATCTGGCCAATGCCATGCGAGGCTCAGGTGAAGGATTTGCCGAGGTGGAAGGCATCTTTCAGATCAGCGATGCACCCTACATTAAGCTCTTTGAAGGTGGCATGCTTGGGAATATGAAGCTCACAGATCTCTCTGAGGATATTATTGAGTTGCAGAATAATGTATCTTTCTCATTTATAAGAGACTCTGAGGTCTCTCTTGCCGCTGACTTGAAAATAGTCGTTCTAAATGAGCCAGAACTTATTTATTATCCAGTTGGAGGCATCTTTGATTACGGTGTTCATGAAATACGCGGGCCGGTATTCAACTCCAGTCCATCCATTCCTGTGCGCATGGGTGACTATAATTCTTCTGTCATTGCCAGGTGGAACTCCATAAACTACACCGGATTTTACTTCAATCCGGAGCAAACCCTGGGTGCAGAGACCCTCGTATTTTATGCTGTTCATGGTAGAAAGTTGGAGCCACCCAAAAACCCTATCGTTTATCCGGAAAATAATACTGTGGTCCAGAGTGGCCTTCAATATACTACCTTAATACAGGCCAAAGAATTTGAGTATAAACCATGGGGACACTATTTTGTCATAAGCTTCCTTGGTGCCACCTGGTTTGCAGGATACGATTCAAGCCTTGACGGCAATAAGTCATCTAAGAGCCTTCTGGAGCATGAGGAATTGGGTCGTGTTCTCCTGGACACGGAGTTGCAGGGCAATATCCTTGCGGGAAATTATTCTTTAGAAGATGGCTATGAGATGCGTATCAGGGATGTTGGGAATGACAGCCTATTCCTAGAGCTCATAAAAGAAGGAAGCTTGGTGGATAGTTCTGTGGTTAAATCCAATACCACATATATCTACAAGAAAGACTTGGAAAACGTCAACGACATGCCTATAATAATGATGCACTTTGGCAATGTTTTTAACAATGGTACGCATAGTTTTGCTACCCTGGATGGCATCTTCCAGATCTCCGATCGGTATATATTTCCGATTGAACCAGGAAATGGTTTTGGCGAATTGGAGATTGTCCGTGTTGCGCCTGATGGGATGATCCTGCTCAATCCTGATAGTATCAACCTCAATAGCAATTCAAATGTCAACATCGGGCCGGGAATGGACATCCATGTTGCAGATAACGACACTCTTCGATATTATATCTATACTTCAATGTATGTTGTTCCTCCGCCTGAACCCCCTTTAATCAATGCTCAGGACAATGTATCATCCTCTGCAGCCGCAAACTTCACACTCCTCGTCAAGGCTGCTGAGATCCGTCAGGTCATGGTGAACATCTTGGATCCAAGCAATAGGACCGTCTTCTCCAGGGACATCACCGGGATTGGCCAGGGCTCGGGCGATTTATGGGGCTTTGCCTGGAAATGGAACGCTACGACAATGCAACTGAGTGATGATAAGAGCCTCGTTCTGGATGCGAGCGGCGGCACTGTGCCGGGATTGCTTTATCTGAACTCATCACAGCTCCCCCGGCAGGTCGGCGTGACATTTGAACCAAATGGAAGAATTGGCGCAATAGTGGATAGTAAATCCATCTATTACGTCTCACGAGGCGCATACAAACGGCTCAATAATTCAATTGATTATGATGCCATGCTGGCTAACGATACTGTTAGAAACCAGTTCCTCAAGATTGAGCCGGCAAAGAGCATTCTGCAGTTTCTCGATATCGTCAACGGCAGATTAGCTCCCAGCGGCATCAATCATACTCTGCAGGGCAATCTTGAGGCATTAGAACCCCATGCTGTTGTGGTGGGGGCCAAGCCCGGTCGATATGAGCTGCGGGCGAGGGTGGAAAATGCCGTCAATGCCATTCAGACATTCGGAGAGTACATCAATGTGACTCCTGCTGAAGTGCGCGGTGTATCCCTGGGCTTGGTACAGGCATTTGCCGGTGGAGATGTATCCATTCCTCTCCTGGCTCCTAATTCCAATAGCGAGAAGAGGATTAACATCTCTTATGATGCCGCCCGGCTCAAGCCGACGGGCATTTCCGGGGAGTGCGATGCCACCTGGCAGGTGGATGCAAAGCTGGGAAGGATAGGCGTTCTCCTGCCGGCAGGCTGCGGGGCCGCTAATCTCACATTTGCGGTGAGCAGCAAAGCCCAGGTAAATGAAACAATCGAACTGAAGGTGATGGGTACGAGCGGCTTTAAGCCTGAGACCGTCTCCAACGGCATCATAACCATCGTTGCGGGCGATAAAGGGGCAAAGAAGAGTCCTGCCTTGGGCTTTTTAGCCACCATTGTTGCCTTGGCTGCGGGAGCCTACGCCCGGCGCAGGAGATAGTCGCTTTTTGAAGCGATGCAAAACTGTCAACGGCCTTGGCCGGCCGCGGCCTGGAGCGGCGCCCAAACCACCCCGCGGGAGGCCCGCAGGGCCAACTCGCGGAATCCCGGAAGAATGGATTGATGGTTTGTGCTTATGATCATAATAATCAAGAAGCACGGCAGCCTTAATGGTCCCGTGCCGCCTTCTTTATCGCCCTTCCCAGAGCCGTGCTCATGGCTTCAATCTTACTCCGATCGTCGCCTCCTTCTGCGGAAATGAACAGATTGAACCGGCCATTGTAGGCCAGGGCGCGCAGGAAGTGGCTGAAGTTCTCCAGGGACATGCCGCTCAGGGCCTGGGACTGCAAAACGAAGTTGCCCTGATAGCCAGGCTCGCCGAAGCGCACGGCTGCGGTGGCGAGAGCCAGGCCGGAGGGAACCATGCAGCTTCCTATGCCGCTTTTTATCACCTCGGCTAAAGTGCAGCCCAGAGTGATGGCGGTGTCTTCAGTGGTGTGGTGGTCGCCCGTCTCCAAATCGCCTCTGGCCTTGACAGTCAGATCAAATCCCGCGCCTCTGGCTATGGCCGAGAGGATCTCATCCAAGAGCTCGATTTCCGTATCGATCTGGATAATGCCCGAGCCCTCGGTTTCTAAAATGACTTCAATGCTGGTCTCTTTTGTCTCTCTTTTCCTCGATGCTGACATGGCTCTATTTCCTCGTTTTTCATTCTTAAGCTAAGCGATTGTAAGCTATTTGCTTTTTTTCATTGCTCCCATTTTTTCAGATATCTTCATGACAAAGACTTTGATCCTCGTTATAGGTCCTCAGCGTCAGCACTTATTCTTTCGTGCATGCCTCTTTGATGACCATAATAACATTAAAGGTCTTGGAAGTCTTCAAAAAGCATTAGGGAACTTATTTATTCCAGAAAATGATAACTAATCTAAGATGAAGAGAAGTAGCAAATATAAAATTAATACATTCATTATGAAAAACATTATAAGTATAATGGCATTTATTTTTGTTCTAATCATACCTTTTATGCTTTGGAAATACGGGAACCTTGAAATAAAGATGATTGCTCTGGCCATTTTATTTTTCACAATATTAATTTTTATACTATCTACAATTTTTAAAAAATCATTAAATGACATAGCGAATGGATTATGGTCTATTTTAAAAATTGGATTTTTCATTCTAATTATAATCTATGTCGGGATCGTTTTTCATTGGGCCTCTGAAGAGGATAATGGCATAATGGTACAATCATTCGAAATATCAAATCTAGGGGCGAATATAAGTGGGACTTCCATAGCCGACCTCCTTAGCTCGGAACTGCAAGATATTGCTCAGACAAATGAGCGCATGCAAAAGAATGATACAGACCTTGCTAGTATACGTTTGTACAATATTGAGATTCCATCCCTGCACAGTAAGTCAGTTGAATCTTCCCTCTCTAATATAGGATCTATTGGCTCTGGAGGATCATCATTATCTTTAGGCCAATTATCTCTCTCTTTAAAGCAATTATTGCATACGCAGCCTTTAACTATTAAAGGAAGCATCCATAAGTTTGGTCCAATGTTGTGCATAGTTGCAAATATGGATGGATCCAATTCATCATCTTTGAGGATTTGGAAGGTGAATCGCAGTCTCACCGACTTGAATAAATCTCCGGATGAGTTTATTCCATATCTGATTAAAGACCTTGCGTACCAGATTGCGCTCGATGTAAGCAGGCGTGAGGATGCGTCTGAAGGTGAACTTCCACACACATGGCAGGCGTTTCAATACGTGAATGAAGCACAAAAAGATTATATTAAATATGTTGACACAGACAATATTTCTTATCTATATTCTGCTGAAAATAGAGCTTCATATGTCCTTGATTTTGAACCCGACTATCAAATTGTGCAATCTCTTTATTACATAATTGGATACGAATTTTTAAATAGATACGAATTTTTAAATAGATACGAATTTTTAAATAGATACGAATTTTTAAATAGATACGAATTTTTAAATAGATACGAATTTCTAAATAAGAACTGCACCGATTATTTAAAACAATCTGAACTGATATTTAAAAGAATGGAGAAAATGAAGTCTTATAGTGGCACAAATGCACTTGGATTACTTTATGCTAAGAATCGTGATTATAAGAATGCAGCAGACGCATTCAATAGGACTATCAAGTTAAAGCCGGATAGTTTCGTTGCTTGGTATAACAAAGGCTATTCGCTTTATGAGCAAGAATCATACAAAAAAGCTAATTTGGCTTATGATATGGCTCTTTCTCAAAATCAAACATATGCGCCTGCTTGGTGGGGCAAAGGAATGATTTTTTATAAAAAAAATAGTTACCTCGAAGCCAGTGATGCATTTTATAATGCGACAATATATGATAAAAAAAATAAACTGGCCTGGTACTATCGCGGAAAGGCCCTCTATGATCTAAAGAAGCATGATGAGCAGGCAAATGCATGCTTCAATGAAGCCGTTAATCTCGAGTATTTTAAAGCATGGAACTATATTGGAATAATATTGAACAATTCCGGGAAATATGGTCTAGCAATAAAGGCATATGACTACTATCTTAGCAATGAATCTTTAGATAATGATAAAGTATGGTACAATAAAGGACGAGCATACTATTCTTGGGGAAGGTACGAACAGGCAGTGGATTCATTTGATGAGGCCACCTGGATAAATCCAAGCTACGTGAATGCATGGCTAGAGAGAGGCAATGCTTTGTACAAAATGGGATGGTATAACCAATCTATTCAATCATATAATAGGACTATTGAGTTGGACAAAAATAACAAGAACGCATTGGACGGGCAAAAAGCTCTCCTAAATATTTTTAATAATACAGCAGCTATCAATACTAGTATGAACTCATCTAATAGTTAGGATTTTTGCTCTAACATAGTCTCCTTTGCTCTTACCCTCTCCACCATCGCCATGGGTGACACGCAGTTCATATCCAGTCCCAGCTCTTCCGGCCCCAAACCCAGTGCGATGCCCGCCAGTTGCGTCACATAGAGCACAGGAATGCCGATCGGCTCCCCGTGCTTTTGCTCCAGCACCTTTTGCTTGGCATCGAGCATGAGGTGGCAGAGCGGGCATACTGTGACGATGACCTGCGCCCCTGCTTTTTTTGCTTCCGATAAAATCTTAAAGGCGATATCTTCTGCTGCCTTTTCCTGGGGCATGAAGATGGGCCCGCCGCAGCAAAATGTCTTGAGCCTGAATTCAACGGGCTCCGCCTTCAGCCTCTTGATCAGCTTCTCCAGGATGCTGGGAAACTCTGCGCTGTACAGGCCCGTCGGCCGGGTGAGCAGACAGCCGTAGTAGGGAGCGACCAACAGTCCCTTGAGAGGCACTGCGATCCTCTCATCATCCTCGGCCAAAGCCTCAAGAATGACGTCCAGAGCATGGCGGATTTTGGAGCCGCTGTACTTCCTGTCCAGGACGGCGTTCACCTTTTCCAGTGTCTCGGACTCTTCCAGCCTCTGCGCCGCAGCGCGCAGGTTGCTGTAGCAGATGGAGCAGCTAGTCATGATCTCCAGATCGGTCTGGGCCATGTTGCGAGCAGCCAGGCCCGTGGCCACCAGCTCATTGGAAACGTGCGTTGCACCGCAGCAGTTCCAGTCCTCGAGTTCAACGAGCTTTATTCCCAGAGCAGCGCAGACTGCCCTGGTGGATGCATCCATCTCCTTTCCCGTTGAATGAGAGACGCAGCCCGGATAGTAAGCCAGCTTCATTTCTTCCCCAGCTCCTCGACGATTCTCTTGACCTCATCTCGGCCATTGATTTTCTCAATCTTAAGGTCGATCTTGCCCCTGGGCAATAGCTCCAGGCCCATCTGCATGGACTGAACCGCCCCCTGGGGAAAGACGAGCAAAAACTCAGCGGTTAGAGACAGCTCGGCTATCCGGCCAAAGTCCTTGATCTGCTTTAGGAAGAACTGCTCGTAAGATGCGTCCTTGCTTTGCAAGCCCGCTCGCTCAGCTATGTCCTTTAGAGCCGATACCACTGCTTTAGGCCGGATGCCCCGCGGGCAGCGCACAGTGCAGAGAAGGCAGGAGGTGCAAAGCCATAGAGTCTCATTGTGCAGAGCCTCCTCCCGTTTGCCCTCTAAGCAGAGCTTGATCAACCTTCGGATGCTGGGGTCCATAAGACTCGCAGTGGGGCAACTGGCGGAGCAGGTGCCGCACTGAATGCAGGTTCGTACCTCCGTCCCAGCCAGGCGGAGCACCTCTTGCTTGAATTTTTCATCCCTGGCCATTCTCACTTCGCCCCCTCGCTTCTGCCGTTGGCATCCGGCGCCGCAGCCTTCCTGGCAGCATCTTTGTGTAGCCGCTCAACGATTTTCAGGCTGGCCTCTTTCGCGGGCTCCTTCTCGAAAATTTGCCGGACCTTTGGCTTTCTCAGCAGGGACTCCAACGGCTTTAGGGCATCATTCACCAGTCGCAAGAGCTCCGGATCTATTTCCGGCTTCTCAGGCACAGACAGGGGCGAACGTTCTATCTCAGGCGGAGAGACGGCCCCGCTCACATCCGGGCGCAGTCGCTCCCCGGTCTTTATGGCGGAGATAGCCTGCTTCCACTCCTCAGCCCAGGGAGTATTCTTTATCTCCGTATGCCTGACATCGGAACGCTCGACCTCTATGGCCGAGACGGGACAGGCTTTCTCGCATGCCCCACAAAATATGCACTGATCTTTGACCGGCGCTGCCTTTCCCCGTTCGTCCACATACCAGCATTTGGCCGGGCAGACGTTGAAGCAGGCCTGGCAGCCCAGTGGATCGCAGCGCACCAGGTTTTTCTCGACCAGCTTTATCTCGCCTTCAAAGGGCTTTTTAATGTCCATGGCTCCATAGGGACAGACCTTTGCACACCGACCGCAGCCAATGCACAGGTCTTGGTCGATCTCAATCTTGCCCGCGAACTCCTTTTCGCTGTCCGGCACTTCTAAGGGATCGCCCTCTACCTTTATGGCCTCCTCGGGGCAGATGGGCACGCACAGGCCGCAGTAATCGCAAAGCTCTTCGTCTACGAGCAATTGCTCATAGGGCACCAGATTGCGGGGATCTTTCTCTTTCTCACCCTTATCCATCAACAGAAAGGCCTTGCAGAATTTGGCGCACCGGCCGCAGAGATTGCACTTCTTTGCATCGACGGCGATGTTTCCTTTTATTCCGGTGCGCAGGGGTCCATAGTCTTTGCGAGTCTTATTGAAAGTGACT
>JALNZQ010000321.1 GCA_023229165.1 Methanothrix sp. | reverse complement strand
CGGTGGCCAATGCCAAAGAGAATGCAGCGGGAATGGCAGCTTCTGAAGGGATGCGACTGGGAAAGGTGCTGGATATTTCCGATTATGGCTATCCGGCTGCCCTTAACGACTACTATGGCAGCTCGGCACAATTCGGCACGGTGGATGTCACTTCCTACGTAATAGTAACATTTGAATTTGAAATATGAGGGGATTATCGTGAAAAACATACGCATAGTGTTTATTGGGATATTGCTCTTGTTTCTTGTCAGCTCGTCAGCTACTGCCGTAGAGAACAATATGTCCAAGCTGATAGTGCAGGGCGAGGGCAAAACGAGTGCTGCTCCGGACAGGGCGACGGTTGTGCTGGGCGTGCAGACGCGAGACGCCAGCGCGGCCAGTGCTGCGGCGGAAAATGCCCGGCTGATGAATGAGACCATAACCGCATTGCTGGCGGCAGGAATTGCAGAGAGCGAAATTCAGACCAGCGGCTACAGCCTGGGCACAGAGCCCCAGGATGAGCCTGTCACGACTGAGGTGACGCAAAAAGCCCCGGAGTTTGTAGCCTCGAATACAGTAACCGTAATCCTGTTCAATACCACAGAAGTAGGAAGAGTACTGGACACTGCTGTCGCAGCAGGCTCAAACAGCATTCAGGAGGTTTCCTTCGACCTGCAAAATCCTGGGCCGCAAAAAGACCTGGCCCTGACTTTGGCCATTGAGGATGCCAAAAGGAAAGCGGAGATTGCCGCCAAGGCGGCGGGCGTGAAGCTGGGGCGGGTGCTGGAGATTTCCGAAGGCTACGGATATCTTGGTGAGGCATACCGGAGCGCCGCGTTTGACGTTGCTTCGCCCATTCTGCCAGGCAAGATGGAGATCACAGCCAGCGTGACCATGACCTACGAGATATCCTGAAACTTGGCGGGCTTTCTTTTAGCCATCTTTTTTCAACCAGCTTCAAGCCCGCCGCATCTTATCTTCTCAGCAATACATAGGCTCCGGCGGGCCGGAGACGCGATTAGCCTGCATCTCTCCAAAGATCTCCTGGAACTTCCAGACCACATAAAGCTCGCATTTGAAGTTCTCCCGGACTGCCTCCATCAGCTTGTTCTTGGTCAGGCCGTCATAATAGATCTCTCGCGTAAAACGAATGCTCTGCAGATCACCTCCACCCGGTTCCATCTCAAAGCTGGAATCCTGGAATAGAAGATCATAGCGCATCTGCCAGAGCAGACGATCCCGGTCCTTGGGGGGCATGGCGGACAGAGCCTTCTGGTGCGAGTCGGCCAGCCTGATCCGGCTGAACACTACTATCATGTCCTCATGGTTCTTGGGCTGAATGACGGATAGATGCCGGCCGGACTTGGCAGGAAACTCTGCTGCCAGCTGAAAGTAAAGATTCTCCTGCGGGACCTCTTCTTTGAATAGCCCCTCCTGGACCAGCCAGGTCTTTATCTTTTCCTGGGTATCAATGACCTCTTGGGATGTCATCGCTTATCTCATCTACTCCAGCACCACATGCAGTGGGAACTGATGGGTGCCGAGCTTTCCCTCGTAGTTTGCGGCGGTGATCTTCAAGACACCGGGCACATGGCAGGCGGCATTGATGCCCGCCTTCATGGCCGCGGAAATGGCCTCTTTGCTGACGCCGTTTATTACTATCTCAAAGACGGCAGAGACATCCTCTGCTAAAGTGCAGACCCCTTCCGAGCGTAGCGAGGTGCAGAAGGCTGTGTTGGAGGAGGCTTTCAGGAACTTGTACTTAGAGCCCACCTTGGAGCCGCTGGCTACAACGCCTCCCGGAAATGGTGTTACGGTGCCCTTCATCTTGCCGATGGCGTTTACTGCCGCCTCGGCTGCCAGCAAGCCGGCCGCCTGGTTTTGGGCGAGGATCAGGAAATTGCCGCCCGCAATTCCGTCCACTGCTCCAAAATTCTGCTCGACGATGAAGTCTCCGGACATTAGAGGAATCTTCCAGACGCTCCTTCCGTACATCTCTGCTTGCTTTTGGTAGCCGTCGCCGAAGAAGCTGAGCTTCTTGCCGGTATCAAACTGCTTCTCTGCATCCGTCATGCCGGAAAAAGCTGCTGCGGTGGGCGCAGTCAGCACGCACTGGCCGATTCGGAAGAGCAGTGAGTTCTCCAGGTTCTTGTAGCCCATATTGCAGATCAGGATATTGGCCCCCGGCCTGCCGTCAGGCGTCTCGTCTCCTCCCACAATGCATTCAATGCCCGCCTCAGCCGAGCATCCTATCACCGACGTGCCGAATCCCGTGGCTTCACGCGCCGCTTCCAGAGCCCAGCGCTCCGTCACTGCTGTGACTACCACCCTTGCCATCTTTATGGGAAAGCCTTCGGCAAAGGTATCCTCTATCTGCACACCATTGATCTCCATAACATCCCTCATCTAAATATCGCTATTTCGGATTGTAAACCGCCAGATCATATCCACTGCCTTGCTCATCTGGCCGGGCCTGGGCCGCTGCCGCGCAGACCGGCCTCTCCAAGGACAGATCAAACGCCATGCGGGCAATCTCGCCGGCACTGCTGCCCCCCAGGGCAGCGGCCTCAAAGTCGGTCTTCTCGTAAGTTGCGACCAAAAAGGCCCGGCCTTCTTCCAGATAAAACTCCCTGACCCGAAGCTCATCCCTCTTGGCAATGCCC
>JALNZQ010000072.1:6876-10859 GCA_023229165.1 Methanothrix sp. | reverse complement strand
TCTGGTTGAACTGCGCGCAGGTGAAGTCGGCGGTCTGGTTGAACTGCGCTTGCCAGAAGTCGGCGGTCTGGTTGAACTGCGCATACGAGAAGTCGGCGGTCTGGTTGAACTGCGCATTCCGGAAGTAGGCGATATGGTTGAACTGAGCGTACCGGAAGTCGACGGTCTGGTTGAACTGAGCATACCGGAAGTCGACGTCCTTGTTGAACTTCACCCTCCCGAAGTCTGCGTCCTTGTTGAACTTCGCCCCCTCGAAGTCTGCGTCCTTGTTGAACTTCACCATCCTGAAGTCGGCGTACCGTTTGAAACTCGAAGATAGAATAAAAGCGGGCAGATCAAACGTAGTATTTTGGAAGCTTGTGACATTTTGCAGTATGGTGCCGTTGAGATTTACAGAGCCCTCTATTCTCGAATTGGTGATGCTAATCGGAGAGGCGACGATCATTTCATAATCAAGCAGATCCAGATAAAATGTCTCATAATAAGTTCTCTGCACAGGCTCCTTTGTCAGATTCAGGGCGCTCACATCTAGGTCTCCCACGATTATGACATTGTCGTACTCCACCGGCTGGCCCATCTCGATCTTCTTGAGGATCTCTTCTGCAGGGACCACGCGAGAAGGCTCCGCCTGCGCTGCTAACGGCAGAAATAAAAGTGCAATCAGAGATAGAACCAGAATCCGCCCGCGCAGCCTTGCCGCCATCGCATCTTCCCCTGCTTTGCAAGATAATCGTGGTAGTAATAGATAATATCTCTGCTGGCAGGGCGTTGAAAAAGAGGATGATGCCGATCTACTCGACCTTCTTGAACATGCTTCCCTTTACCCCGCACACCGGGCACTTCCCCGGGGCCTCCTTCTCCACAGTCATGCCGCAGACCGGGCAGACGAAGTAGGGATAGCTCTCCTTCTTGGTCTCCAGGCTTTCCAGCATATCGTGGTAAAGCCGGGCGTGATACTCCTCCACGGCATTGGCGAAATTGAAGCTCCTCTGTGCGTCACTGGCACCCTCGGCTTTCGCGGCGGCGATCATCTCCGGATACATCTCCTTGAACTCGTGCGTTTCGCCTGCTATCGCCTCGCGCAGGTTCTCCTTGCTGGTCTTGATGGCCTTGAGGGCGCGCAGGTGATTGGCGGCATGCACCGCCTCCGCCTCTGCGGCAGCCCGAAAGAGCCGGGCGACCTGGGTGAAGCCTTCTTTGTCTGCCTGGGCGGCAAAAGCGGTGTACTTCCTGTTCGCCTGCGACTCTCCGGCAAATGCCTCCATCAAGAATCCTTCGGTCTTGGTCAACTTAATCACTCCGTATTATTGCATTTTTTTTCGGCTGCACTACCTTGCTTAATTTGGGTGGCAAATAAATTAAGACTTTTGGGCTCTTCGCAATCGCAAACAAATTTAAACCGCTGAAAACTCAAGAATTGTCCTTCTTCTATCGGAACTTCGCAGCTTCGCGCCTTCGCGCGAAGCTATCATCTATAAATCCTCATAGGTAGGAAGTCGGACCTGCAAATGAGCGAGAGAATCATAGAGGTCAAGGATCTCGAATACAAATATGGCGAATTCAAAGCCGTAGACGGCGTCTGCTTCTTCGTGCGGGAGGGCGAGATCTTCTCCTTCCTGGGGCCCAACGGGGCAGGAAAGAGCACGGTTATCAATATTCTCACCACGCTTCTGCCCATGCAGAATGGCAGCGTCAATATCGCCGGATACGACCTGGCAAAAGAGCCGCAGCAGGTGCGCCGCTCCATCGGCATCGTATTTCAGGATGAGACGCTGGATCGCGACCTCACTGTCTGGGAGACCCTGGAGCTGCACGGCCGCATCTACTCCATGCCCAAAGCGCAGCGGAAAGAGAGGATCGACGAGATCATAAAGCTGGTGGAGCTGGAGGAGAAGAGGAATGTGCGCACCCGATTTCTATCCGGCGGCATGAAGCGGCGGCTGGAGATCGGCAGAGGGCTGATGACCAGGCCCAAGGTGCTCTTTCTTGACGAGCCCACCATCGGCCTGGACACGCAAACCAGACGCCGTCTGTGGGACTACATCAAAAAGGTCAACGATTCCGGGACTACTATATTTCTCACCACACACTACATGGATGAAGCCGACCAGGTGAGCAACTGGATCGATATCCTGGACCACGGCAAGATCATCGCCTCCGGCGACCCGACCAAGCTCAAAGATGCCCTGGGAAATGATATGATCTACCTGGACACCAGCGACAACGTCAGAGCTGAGAGCATGCTTCGGGGCATGAAGGCAGTTCGGAATGTCAAGGCGGCTGCCGCTGGCCTGGCAGTCACCATAAACGTGGACGGCACCCACTGCCTTCCCATCATCATGAACCGGCTGCGAGAAAGTGGCATTGAGATCCTCAGCGTCAACCTGAAAAAGCCCACATTGGATGATGTATTCGTGCACTACACCGGAAGAGATATCCGAGAGGCGGGAGCAGGGAAGCTGCACAGGATTGCGCCCAAGGGAGGCCGGTGAAAATGAGTTGGGAGTTTTTAACCATCTACTGGCGCGACATGCTCCGCTTCATGCGCTTTCGAATTGCTCTGGTGGCGTCTTTAGTCCAGCCTGCTCTGTGGATGGCGCTTTACGGGGCGGCCATGTCCAGCAACTTCTCCCGGCTCAGCTCGGGAATGGCTGTGCCCGAAGGTGCAGTCGCCGTATCCTACCTGACCTTCATGGGAGCAGGAGTGATTGCCCTGACCACACTATTTACCAGCCTCTTTGGCGGCATCACCTTGCTATTCGACAAGAACTGGGGGCTGATGAGGGAGCTACTGGCCAGCCCCATGCCCCGAAACCACATAATCCTGGGCGTCGGCCTGTCCGGCGTCACCAAGTCCTTCATCCAGGTGATGGTCATCATGGGCTTTGGCCTTCTCATCGGCGTGCGCTTCTTTCCCGGCTACACCTTACTGGAGACGGCCGGTGCCGTTTTGGGTGTGCTGCTCTTTGTGGGCGTCTTTTCCTTAGGATTTCTCTTCCTCTCCTCGGCCATATCCATGAGCATGGACACTCCGGAGGGGCTGCAGGCCGTCATCACCCTTCTCACCTTGCCCCTGTTCTTCGCCAGCAACGCCCTCTACCCCATTGATGCCTTCCCGGGAATGATGAGAACGCTAGCCCAGTTCAATCCGCTTACCCATCTGGTGAACGGGGTGCGCTACTTTGCAGTAGGAAGAGACTTTTACGCCATCGGCATTCATTACGTTTACAACAGCTCCGACATCATGCTCTCCTTTCTGGCATTGTCGGGCTTTGCCGCGATTATGTTCCTGGTGGCCTGGCGGGTTTTCAAGAACGCAGTGGTCACCTGAATTGTTATATCATGATTATCATGATTGCAAAAGGAGGAAAAGATATGAAGGTCTTAGGAATTTGCGCCAGCCCGCGGGGCTCCAAGAGCACGACTCTGCGGCTGGTTCAGGCCGCCCTTGACGGGGTGAAGGCCTCCGGAGCAGAGGTGGAGCTGGTGGATGTCTGTGAGCTGGACATAAAGTTCTGCAACGCCTGCACCGTCTGCTTCAAGAAAGGCAAGTGCGTGCACAAAGACGACTTCCAGGGTCTTTACGACAAAATCCTGGCTGCAGACGGCCTGGTCTGGGGCTCGCCCAACTACTTCAACACGGTCACAGCCCAGATGAAGACGCTCATCGACCGCATGGCTGACGCCATTCACTGTCAGCTCCTCAATGGCAAGTACTGCTGCAACGTGGCCAGCGGCGGCAGCAACTACGATCAGGTCACAACCTACCTGGACGGCGTGATGCAGAAGTTCGGTGCCTTCGTCACGGGAAGCGTTGGGGTGGCCATGTCCCAGGGGCCGAAAGCCCAGGAGGAAGCGGAGGAGAAGGCATTCGTTCTTGGAAAGACCCTGGCCGAGGATATCAGGAGCAAGCGCGACTACATCGAGCAGAGGGAGATGCAAAAGGGTACCAGGGAGTACTTCAAAGGCCTGGTGAAGATGAA
>JALNZQ010000072.1:4571-6866 GCA_023229165.1 Methanothrix sp. | reverse complement strand
TGAACAAAGAGAACTGGGAGCACGAGTACGAGCACTGGGATATGCTCAACTGGAACTAGAAGAATAATTGAACGATCCTGAACCTTTGATCAATAATCCGAACGCTTTAAGCCCAATAAATTGCGCCTTAATCCAGTGCAGTTTTTGGTTCGTTCGGCTATTGCTTTTTTTATCGTTCCAACCATCAGGAAATGGAGAAAATATGATGAGAAAAAGCATAAAGGCGACCTATTTTTTGGCCGTCATTGCGGTTTTATTGCTGGGCACGGGAACGCCGGTCGCCCTGGCAGTCACCACTTCCGCCCCAGGATCGACCCTTTCGGCGGATCAATTAAAAGATGTATCCTCAAATGAGAGCACTAGCAGCGATAGTCTGTTTTATCCTGGCGTCTACTCAAAGGACACCCAAAAGAAGCTGGACGAGATCAACCGTCAATTTGACAGCCAGGTGGGTTGGCAGATGTCAGGCAATACCACCATGGACGTGACCATGAGTATGACTGCCGAGCTGGAGTTCATGAAGATGTGGGCCAACGCCGCAGACTACTGGAATCCACTTTTCAACAATGAGACGTATGCCAAGAATACCCGGTACAAAGGAATCATCGCGGCCCCATTCTACAAGGAATCGGGAACCATGTTCCCCACGCTTCCTGTCGATTTGGATAACGGCACCTGGGGCGGCAGCAATGATGGAGGAGACATCGAGTTCTTCTTGCCCATCCGGCCCGGCGACGTTTTCAGAACCTATGCCGAGAGGAGCAATGTAACTGATGTCACTCCAGCCGAGGGCAGCACCACCAGGACGTTCTCTGTGGTCGGCACCGGCACCCTGTATAACCAGAAGAATGAGAAGGTTTTGACCCAGACAACTTACGGCAGAAACAGCTACTCGCAGAGTGCTGCTCTGCGCGAGAGTGCTCCCGGCGGCAGCGGTCCGATGAGCGGGCCGGCGGGCAGTGCTACAGAGAAGGCCCCAGAAGCAAGCGAGCTGAACGGCACATCAACCGGCGGAGCAGCCGATGGTTTCGCAGGCAAGAATCCCTTCGGCGAGAGGCACAATTACACGGACGAAGACTGGGCCTATATCCATAAAATCGAGGATGCCGAGGTCGTGCGCGGCAACGACACCCTTTACTGGGAGGATGCAAACGTGAGCGACGAGCCTGCTTGGACTATCGTGGGACCGACCACCACACTGGACATGATTCAGTTCAATGGTCTCGGCATCATTCAGAGCCCGCCCATGAGAGAACAGCTCAAGAACAAGGATTCGTTGAATGGTCTGAAACAGGACGAGTACGGCGTCTACCATCTCATGATTGAAGGGCACTTCTCCGAGGCAGGCATGGGCGGCAGCATGCCCATTCACTTCATGGCCTATGGCCGAAGCCTCATGGCCCGCTTGATCACCAACTGGATTGGTGACGACGGCTGGCTCTCCAAGTTCGGCTGGAGAAACGGAAACCTGGCTGACCAGATCATTGACCAGGTACCCTACCTGAAGAGCAAGACAGTCACGGGTCATGGAAAAATCAGCGATGTGATCATCGCCAAGGGCTATGTCACCCGGAAGTATGTGGACGGAGACGATCACAAGGTTGACCTGGTAGTCTGGACTGAGGATATCGACGGCACACTCTGTCAGGCAGCCAATGCCACCGTGATCCTGCCTTCCCGGAGCAGCAGCTAAGAGCCGGATATTGAATTTCGAAAAAAGAGGAGATCGCCTTTCATTTTAGGGGCGATCTTTCTGTTTTTTTAGAACGCTAATTCAAACAGTTGCGTTCTTGTGTCCCACAGGCAGAACACCGATGGGCGTTTCACCGGATTTAAGACCCAGGTACTCTCTGGTTTTGTTCTCATCAAAGCCTGCGGTGTAGGTAGCACCTAGACCCAGAGAGACGACCTCAAGGAGCAGGTTTTCGGAAGCAGTTCCTGCCTCGACGTAAACGAACCGGCTCAGGTCCTGACCGGGGATCTTGTTGATGCGCTCGAAGATGCCGGTGACGATGAAGACTGCCGGTGAGCCTTTCCTCCAATCCTCTTTGCCGCCCATGCTGGAGTTGAAGAGCTCAGGGATCTTGTTGCCCAGGGAGATGGTCGTCAGGTTGTGGCCCTGCGGAGAGTAGTGATAGACGCCGGAGGGAAGACCGGTGACATTTCCTGCCAGGAGGTAGACCTCCAGGGGGTAGGTGGCCATAGCCGAAGGCGAAGTGCGATGGCCTTTGTCGTCCGTCACGCCTTGCGCCGCCCAGCAGAGCTGGGAGATCTCATCCAGGGTCAGAGATTCAT
>JALNZQ010000072.1:0-4561 GCA_023229165.1 Methanothrix sp. | reverse complement strand
GGTTATTACCTCGGCAGTCATCTGGTTGGGGCTGTCAGACAGAGCCATAATGGCCGTGAGAAAGACGGCCAGGCCGATAACAATTGCGATCATCGCTATTTTTTTCATGTTTCTCGCCAGATAGGATTGTTTTGAAAAGCCGTATATAAATAACTGGTACAGATCAGCAGACCTTGAAAATTCCGGATAACTTTTTAATATTATCCCGTGCATTATCAGTACTATGCTGACACTGGAAGAGGGAAGAACGGCAGTTGCCCTGGCTAGAGAGACACTGACAAATTATATTACAAAGAAAAAGATCATCGAGCCTGAGAACCTTCCCCCGGTCTTTGCTGAAAAGCGAGGCGTCTTTGTGACCTTGCATGAGGACGGAGACCTGCGCGGCTGCATCGGCTACCCCCAGCCCGTCCTGCCGCTGGGAAAAGCGATCGTGGACTCGGCTATCAATGCAGGCTCCCGTGACCCGCGCTTTCCCAAGGTGAGGGCGGAGGAGCTGGGGAGGATCGAGGTGGAGGTGACCATACTCACTCAGCCCGAGCCGTACACCGATCCCAAAAAGAAGCTGCCCGAGCTGGTCCAGATCGGAAAAGACGGGCTGATTGTGAGCCGTGGTCCCTATTCCGGCCTGCTCCTGCCCCAGGTGGCACCGGAGTGGGGCTTTGACTCGCGAGAGTTCCTCAGCCAGACTTGCGTCAAAGCGGGGCTCTCGCCGGACGCCTGGCTGGATGAGGACACAGAGGTACAGCACTTCCAGGCGCAGATCTTCGCTGAGGTGGCCCCGGAAAGAGAGATCTTCGAGAAGAGCTTCACTGAGAGAGGATGCGGAACGGTGTAGTGAGGGCAATGGAGTGAACCCCTCCTTACTTCGTCACGTCCACCAATTGGTGGCATCATCCTTTTCAGAAAGGACCTTACTCACTTAATACATACTGGTACGTACCCACATTTAATTGCACCGGGAATTTGGGCAAGCTGCCTATTCCGCACACTATGGAATTATGCACAAGTTTACTTGATCGATCTCCTTATAGCGATCAATTCAGGCTACAGATAGCGGTTCTTTGGATGGCAAACCTCATAGCGCACCATCAGGGAGTTTGAGGCGGGAAGTATCCTTATAATAATATCTTGCGGTTTAAAGGGCATCGGAAAAAAGAAAAGATAGATTGCAGGTTATATGCACTGTGGAAAGGGTTTTGTGGGAGATGGGACTAACTCAGCTCCTCAGTCTCGTTAAACCTCATATTCAGCAATGTAACTCTTCGTAATAAGATCACGCGAAGCGTCATTCCAATCTGGGCTTTTTAGAGTCTGATAACCATAGAAAAGTAAGTTCTCCTCAAACCATCCGAACCCACCACCGTTGTTGGGTTCACCTGTATGCCAATTCGTATAAGAAAATGGCTCCCCGGTGACCCAGGCCCAACCACCAGCTGGTTCGAGTGAACCTGCTGGCTGATATCCTCCGAGCCATGGCCCTGCGCCATTTCCGTGATTATCTCCTAACCAATAATCATCATATTCAGCAACGAGATTGTAAACGAATTGATTTTCGGCCGCGCTTGTTATGGTAGCCAAGTGCCCTCCAGCGGCATTTGCTCGTGTATTTGCGTCATTCCATGTAATTCCTCCCGGCACCAGCACTGCCTCATAGTAATGTCCGTTCCCACCAGCACTTTTAGGCCACTCTTCTCCAGGCCTTACCGCAGACTGGATCTTCTCGAAACAGATGCTGTAATGGTTGTCATGGACACACTTAAGAGTAACTACGGCGTCGCTTGCATATGTTTCGACGTTTAGGGGATTAAATTCACCAATAACCCGGTTCGCCGCATCAAAGACATAGGAAGTCTTGGCTTTTAGTTGCACAGGACCTGTGGCTTTCCAGGCGATCGAGCCATCCGAGTTTTGCTTGCCACTCCAAATTGTGTAAGTACCGGCCTCCAGCACAGAGCCAGCTGTGTATTCCGTGGCCGAGGTCATTGGCATTGGCTCAAGTAAAAATGCGTCATTAGAACATGGCGGATCTACTTCACCAGATCCTACAGTAGACGGGATATTCACGGAAATTAGCTCGTAATTAACTTTAACGTAGGCCAATTTTCCGCCATCTACATAAGCCATATAAGTTCCTGGACCCAGAGATAGAGTGTTGAGCGGACCATATGGCTCAGATTTACGTCTCGTTCCGGACTGATCCACGTTATTAGATAAGCTATACACTATCGGTCCGTTGGCGTTTACACCGTATATAGTCCATCCATAATCATCCTTAAACATTCCAGTACCACATTTCGTACCCGCTTTTAGATCCTGAAGTACGAAATTAGTTGCTATTTGTCCTGCAGGAACACTGAATGTTCCAGGGCTAGGACGACATTTTTCAGTAACGGTGGCGGTTATCGTTTTTGCCTGCACGGAGCCAGCAAGGAGAATCACCAAAATGACCACCCCGACAACAAGAATTATCTTTTTTTTCCTAACTTTCTCCGCCTCACAATTCATCATTGTTCTTGTTCTGCCTATCAAAGTATATAATGTTAATCTATGATCGTTATTGATACTCTCAAATGTGACCGTTTTCTCTTAGTGCAAATTTATGTCGTAAGGAGGTTTAGTGGTAATGTTAGTTTTTCTCTTAGGTCTGGGATGTGCTAGAATCTCATCCCCCGCACGTAATCTCATATTCAGAAACCACATCTATAGGCATTATCTGAGCAAGCATAGCCAGGAGATTACCAGTAAGCTCTCAATGACCTCGCGTGCTGCCCTATTCCTAATTTCTGATTATGATACAAATCAGAAGTTATGATCGATAACTGCAAATCAATTCGCACAACCAATCCTTGATGTATGAATAAGAGTATATAAATGGATCAACATATATTGCAAATTCACGCTCAATTTTTGGCAACACTTTTTTGATCAATTGACCAGGTTAATAAAAACTCGGCTTGCGATATTGATTTCGGATGAGAAAATGATGACATTATTACTTTTAAGCGTACGTGGTCGTCGCGCCAATGTATTTGCAATGTTAGTATTATGGCCTACTACTTGCCTCTCTTCAAGCAGAAATCTAAGATGTTTATAATTGGGTAAAAATTTGAGGCTGTCATCACCACATTATCAACGAGATTAGCATTAGGTCTCCCAACACCTTTATTAATCAAGTTACCATTTCCAGAAGGAGGCTTGAATTATGGAATTCCTTGACATTATGAGCATCTCACACCGCTATATGGAGATACTAAACCCTTCCACGCCTGAAAAGATCATCAAACTTGGCAAATTACTCAAATTAAAAAAAGGAAACCGGGTCATTGACTTCGGTTGTGGTTGTGCCGGACCCCTTACTCTCTGGGCTGAGGAATTTGGTATTACTGGTATTGGAATAGATATATCCGAGGATTTCTGCGACAGGGCTAGGCAAAAACTGACTTCGAAAGGTTTATCGGACCGAATCGAAATCGTTTGCGCCAATGGGGCTGATTACGTATTCGAAGAAGGGGTTTTCGATGCCGCAACATGTATTGGGTCAACGTTTATTTTTGGCGGCTGCCAGCAGACACTCCAAGTACTGAAGCGAGCTGTTCATCAGAATGGGCGCCTTGGTATCGGTGAAACCCACTGGCTTAGCAATCAGGTACATCCGGTATACGCCCAAAAACAGACAACTACCCATACAGAAACGGAACTAACTCAATTTACCAGGGATGAAGGCTTTGAACTCGAATACATCATTCGTGCCAGCTGCGACGACTGGGACAGGTACATTTCGGATGGTTGGTATGGACTGATACGTTGGCTCGAAGAAAATCCCACCCACACGGACTATGAACAGGTATTCAAGCATTTCCGTACTGACCAGGATGATTATTTACAGTTCCAACACCAATATATGGGTTGGTCCATGTACTGCCTCGCTCCCATGAAATCTCGTTGACATGTAGTCATCTATGAAAATATTTTTTATTGACACTGCCTAGGCACACTTGTATATGCTACCACTCTAGAGCAGACTGTCCAAAATTTAAGTATTTTTATATAATAATCTTCCGAATAAAATAATCTTCAGCCAAATCTAAATCTTTTCACAACAGCCCATGCGGTAAACGCGTTGAGCCTTTAATAAAAAATTAATGGGTACTAAAAAAGATATTCTGACAAGGAGACCTCTATCCAATGAAAGATACATAGAGGAATTTGACCCTCGTTTGGTTAAGGCAGAAGCACTTTTTAACTTGTTGGGAGCTGGCCAGAAGTGGGATGGGTGAAATTGTAAGTTATACGTACTTCTTAGTTCTTCGGCCAGGGATGCAAGTAAGCACTATGCCACACCAACCGACAACGTTAATAATTATTAGTTACATTATTAGGCTACTTAGAAAGTGGTGAACGATATGCTAGCCGAAGCTACTCAACAGATCCAGAGAAAAAGGCAGATGGCAGTGTAACGAATTTTCTGTAAATTGATATTAACAAGGAAGGCCCTGTATCCTACCTGTCTTGCAAACTGGAGGAAACAGGACCATGATACCCAAAGATCTCCTAGAAG
>JALNZQ010000071.1 GCA_023229165.1 Methanothrix sp. | reverse complement strand
GGCAAGGTAATAGTTGCATCCCCGTAAACCGTGACGAATTTCGCGTTTTCGGATATCTTCCCCCAAGAAACTGCCTCAGATAGGGTGGCACCGGATAGACCCCCGTTCTCAGGCGTGTCCGTAGTAAGCTGGATCGCGAGGTCGAAGCTATTTGGGGTGACGAGCATGGACTGCAGGGCGAAGTTCTTTGGAACGCCCCCGCCGACTATTACTATTCCCGATCTCTCGCTTCTATAGCAGATGTCCACAATCTCCTTAATATCGGCAAAAGCATCTACTGTAAGCTTTTTTGTCTGGCTGAACATCCAGGCCTGCAGGCCGATCATAGAGTCGGGAAGCGCCGGGCAGAAGACAGGCACATCCATCTCGTAGGCCGAGCGCAGGATGGATCTCTCGTCATTAATTTGGCTGCCTAAAATGCTCATCAGCTCTCTTCCGGAAAGTTTCTCATCTCTATCGGGCATGATTCTTTGCATCAGCTCCTCGAATGCGGCAAAGTCCTCGTCTCTAAGGAATATATCATAAATGCGGCTTTTTCCTTCCGCCCGCAGTGCGACATCATCCGACTCCGCCGTGCCCAGACAGTGGCAGCCGAAGGACTCGATTATGTCATGGACAAGGTTTGCTCCCGTGATCACCAGCACATCCACATGGCCTTTTCTGATCAGATCGGAGACGACATTTCTCATGCCCGCCGGAACCATCGCGCCGGAGAGGGTCAAGAATTTGGTGAAATCTCCAGAAAGCATTTTTTCATAAATAGCCACAGCTTCCGACAGTCTTCGAGCTCCAAAGCCGCAGTGGCTCATTCTCTCTACCAGGGCATTTACGCTCATCCCAGGCGTTATCTCCAGTTGGTGCACCACATCCATTTAATCACCTTAATAATGATAATATTCTTCTGATAGTCCCCGAAAATTGTGATTGAACTTATGCAACGCGAAATTTTTTCTCATAAACCTTTTATACCAGGCCTTATGTTTAGCTTTTACGGAGGGTAAACAATGGCCGGCGAACCGATGGCAGTGGTTAATTATATACCACTTATTATATTCTTGATAATGGGAGCTATAGTGCCCATTGCTGCTTTGGCTGCTATTAAGATAATAGCGCCCAATAGGCCAAAGCGCCAAAAGCTATCGACATACGAAGGTGGGCTGAAGCCTATCCGCGACGCCAAGATCCAGTTTAGCGTTCAATACTACCTTTTCGCAATCGTTTTTGTTATATTCGATGTTGAGGTTTTATTCTTATATCCCTGGATCTATGTCTACGCGAATAAAGCAATGCAGCAGTTCATGCTCTTCGGATTCATGAACTACGCCGTCTTCGAGATGCTCCTATTCATCATTGTACTGCTGGTAGGACTTATCTATGCTATCAAGAAGGAGGCTTTGCGTTGGGTATAAGCGATGTCATACCCGTGCCCGTAGCAATCGATGAGGAGATTGAGAAGTGGACCATATTCGGCCGACCTGTGGCTGAGGTCTGGTTCACAACTACGGAGAAGATCCATCAAATAATCGAGATGGGACCCATTAAGAATATCTTCAACTGGGGAAGAAAAAATTCGGTATACTTTTTAATGCAGCCCATGGGGTGCTGTGGTGTGGAGATGTTCGTTTTCGGAGCTGCGCCCTATGACAGCGACAGGTTTGGGTGCATCCCGAGAAACACACCGCGTCAAACCGATGTGATGATCATCTCTGGCTATCTGACCAGAAAGTACCTACCTGTCTTTAAGAATCTCTGGGAGCAGATGCCTGAGCCCAAGTGGTGTATCGCCATCGGCGAGTGTGCCATCTCGGGTGGACCATTCTATGATTCCTATAATATCGTCCAGAATACTGGAGATCATTTCCCCATTGATGTCTTCATCCCAGGCTGTCCGCCCCGGCCCGAGCAGTTCCTAGAGGGCCTCATCAATCTCCAGGAAAAGATCAAACAGCGCAAGGACAAGCGAGACTACTAAGGAGGGATCTTTTCTTGACTAACGCAAGCGAGGTCTTAAGTTCCATCCAGTCCGCATTTCCTGGAGCAGTCCTAGACTCCAGGGTGGAATCGGACCGGAGGCTATGGGCCACAATCGACTCCAATAAGATTTTGGACGTCTGCAAACACCTGAGTTCCAAGCTCAATTTTGATCACTACTCCGGTTCAGCAGGCGTAGACTGGATAGCCAGGAAGGAGATGGAGGTAGTAGCCATCATGGCCAGCCATGGAGCGCATCAGGTTGTGGCCATGTTAAAGGTTAAAACGCCTCGAGAAAATCCATCTGTCAAATCCTTGACAGGCCTGTACTGGAATGCCAACTGGTATGAGCGAGAGATCTGGGAGATGCTCGGCATCAATTTCGAGGGCCATCCCGAGCTGTATCCTTTGCTTTTATCTGATGGGCTAATGGGGGCCTGGCCCTGGAGAAAGGATTTTAAGGGCTATCCGGATCTGACCACAGGAGAGAGAGCTGTAGCGATAACCACTACAGAGGGCTATACAGAATATCACTTTCCTCCCACGCCTGCAGAGATTGAAGCCGGGACTGTGGTGACACAGAGGCCAAAATATCCATCTTTTCGAGAGCGGGAAGAGAGAGAGATCAAGTCCGACTCAGAGATGATCATGCATCTTGGGCCGCAACATGCCATGGTTCCGGGCCCCTTCCTGCTGGATATCCTCGTGGAAGGCGAGAGGGTAAAGAAGGCCTTCCTCGATATTGGATATATCCATAAGGGCATCGAGAAGATAATGGAGAACAGAACCTGGCTACAGGGCATAACCTATACAGATAGGATGTGCTACGTGGCAAGTCTCTCCAACAACGAGTGCTACTGCGGTGCAGTGGAGAAGATTTTGGGACTGGAGGTCCCTCTGAGGGCGCAATACATCCGCGTCATCTTAGAAGAGCTCTCAAGAATTCAGAGCCACTTGATAGGAACAGGCGAGTTCCTGACTTTGATCGCAGGCGTCGGCTTTGCACCATGGCAGTACATGATCATGGACAGAGAGAAGATCATCTCCTTGATTGAGAGCGTTACAGGTGCCAGACTGACTCACACCTTTGTGCGCTTTGGGGGCGTTCGTAACGACCTTCCGGAAGGCTTCGCCGAGCAATGCCGAAAGGACTTGCCCTATATGAAGTCTAGAATTGAGGAGTTCATTGAGCTGTTTGCGCAAGATCCGATTTACCATGCCAGAATGGAAAATATTGGCTCCATCTCGGCCGAGACTGCCAAGCGCATGGGATGCGCAGGACGAGTGCTGAGGGCTGCGGGCGTAGCCTACGATATGCGAAGAGAGGATCCCATACTGGTTTATCCAGAACTGGACTTCGATATCGTAACTGGAACCAGAGGAGATTCCGCGGACAGGATCGACGTCACGCTGAGAGAGATATTGCAGAGCATTCGCATCATCGAGCAATGCCTGGACAAGATTCCCTCTGGGCCTATCAAGACGGACGTCAAGATCCCCAAGAAGATTCCGGCGGGCGAGGCTTACTATCGGGTCGAGGATCCCAGAGGCGAGATGGGAATGTATGTGATCAGCGATGGAGGCGATAAGCCATACCGTGTAAAGGTAAGAGGGCCATTCTACGCTACATTCCAGACCTTGACTCCACTTCTGGAAGGAGTTTATATAGCGGATGCGGTGGCGATAGCCGGAAGCATGGACGGCTGCCCATCCGAGTCGGACAGGTAGGAGGGAGAGGATTTGGACGGAATAATAGAGATCATCACTCAATTTGCCGCCCAGGAGCCGGCGATATTCGCCCTGATCATAGGCATAATAGGTGCTGCGGTACTTTCTGCCGTGGTTAACGTTGGTGCCATGCTGGTGATCTGGGCCGACAGAAAAGTCATGAGCGATTTCTGCAACCGGTTTGGTCCTAATCGCGTGGGCGGAAGATGGGGCATACTGCAACTGGGCGCCGATGCCATCAAGCTATTCACCAAAGAAGATGTCATTCCGAGCGGCGTTGACAAGGGCGTCTATGTATGGGCCCCCATCCTCGCCTCTGCAGGTACCATGCTGGTGGCTGCGGCCATACCATTCGGGGCGCTGCATATAGGCGGCAAGGATTACCCCTTAGTCGTGGCCAACATGGATATAAGCGCTTTTTATGTGGAAGCAGCTCTAAGCATTATGTCCATCGCCGTCTTTATGGCAGGCTACAGCTCCAACAATAAGTACTCCATCCTGGGAGCCTTCCGAGGCGTGGCAAGAATGATTGCCTATGAGGTTCCCATGGGCGTGTGCGTCATATCAGTAGCTGTTATGGCCCACAGCCTCAATCTGGTGGAGATCGTACAGAGCCAGACGGTCTGGAATGCCTTTGCCCAGCCACTCGGATTTATCATATTCATAATTGCCCTGGTCACAGACCTAGGAAGGGTTCCATTCGATCAGAGCGAGGCAGAGGAAGAAATCATATGCGGTTACAGTACTGAATACAGCGGAATCAGATGGGGTCTGCTCTATTTCCAGGAGTACAACAACTTCCTTTTGGGATCCATTCTGATGGCGCTATTATTCCTGGGAGGCTGGAATGGACCGATCATACCCATACCACTTCTGGATATAATCTCGCCCATGATCTGGCTGCTCATGAAGGTAATAATCGTAATATGGTTCATAATATTGGTTAGAGCCTCGCTCTTCCGGCTCAGAATCGATCAGGTAACTGACCTGGGATGGAAATGGATGCTGCCGCTCTCCCTCGTGAATTTGGGGTGGGCAGTCATAATCGGGTCCTACTTTGCATGAGGTGGCGATAAGATGTTGAAGAGAAAGATGATAAAGAACTTCACCTGGCCTTTGAAGACCGCCACGCAGGAGATCGAGGTCACGAGACTCTATCCTGAGGTAATGATGGAGCTTCCTGCCGCGGAGAGAGGCATTCATGAGCTGAATGCCACCATATGCATCGGTTGCGGGTCTTGCGCCAGGGTCTGTCCCAATAGCTGCATCGAGATGGTTCATTTCAAATTCGGTAACCCTCTCAAGAACAAAAAGATGCAGTTTCCGCAGATAGATTATGGAAGATGCATGTTCTGCGGGCTATGCGTTGACGAGTGCCCTGTGGAATGCCTGAAAATGGGCCAGAGGGTCACAATGGCCGGCTGGGAGAGAAAGGACATCATAAAGGGCCCTGATTTCCTGGCGACGAAGAGGTTCTCTTCCAAAGAGGTGGCTGACTTGGAGGCCGAGGCCAAGAGAATTGCTGCCGAGAAAAAGAGAATTGCTGACGCTAAAAAGGCTGCGGAAAAAGAAGGAGCAGCGAAAGAAGGTGCCGCCAAAAAGCCGGCCAAGGAAGGCGCTGCTGCTAATGGTGCAGCCAAGAAAAAAGCAGCCGCAGCAGAGGCCAAGCCTAAGGAAGGAGGTGCTGCCTGATGTCAGGGAAGTCGGGCGTAAATGTCATTCGGTCTATCTTCGAGCTACTAGTTTTGCTTTTAGCTCTGGGTGTGATCTTCGGCGGCCTGGCGCTTATTGTACTCATGTCGCCCTGGTCGCAAACGGTCCTGGATAAGCTGCTCGCCTTTGACATACGATTTGTCATTGAGCTTTTGGCCTTCCTGACCATAGCAGCCATCATCGTGCTATTATCGGCTCTTGTCGTCTACGCTAAGAATATTGTTCACAGCGCTCTTTACCTGCTGGGAAGCTTTGCCGGCGTAGCGGCCTTGTACATCACCCTGAATGCCACCTTCGTTGGTGTGGCTCAGATTCTGGTGTACATTGGAGCCATTGGAGTTCTGATACTCTTTGCCGTGATGCTCACGAGGAAGACGATTATGGAGGAGTCCCATGGTGAAATTTAAGATAATTATCATTACCCTGGCCTTCCTGGCAGCTCTCATCGCTTCGCTATCCCTGTCAGACTGGGGTGCCAGCGAAAAACTGCAGTCCAGCTTTGTACCCCAGGAGGGTATGAAGATGCCAGAAAGCGGCATTGGAGACGTGGGATTTGAGATCTTCACCACTTACGTCTTTGCTTTTGAGATCCTGGCTCTGGTCTTGACGGCTGCCCTGGTCGGAGCGGTTTGGGTCGCACGAAAGGAGGTTGCCTGAGGAGGGCGACAACATATGACAAGGAGGGAGATTTACCGATGATACCGTTGGAGCTTTATATACTGCTGGCATCCACGATGTTCACCATCGGCTTGTACGGACTCGTTACTCAAAAGAACGGTGTCAAGCTTATGATGTGCATCGAGCTCTTGCTCAATAGCGCCAACATCAATCTCGTCGCCTTCTCAGCGTACCAGCCTAATGTGAATGGCCAGGTCTTTGCCCTGTTCTCCATTGCGCTGGCAGCGGCTGAAGCGGGCGTTGGGTTTGCCATATTGATTGCGCTGTACAGGCTATACGGAACTATTGACCTGGACAATATTAACGCCATGAGGTGGTAAGGAATGTACGCTGATTATGCATACCTGATAGTAGCACTTCCTGTACTGGCCTTCTTGCTTTGCCTTTTCGTAGGCTGGCATCTGCCCAGAGGCGGAGGCTTCCTTACAGTTTTGGCGACATTTGCAGGTCTCATATTATCTCTAGGGATATTTTCAGAGATATATCCGGATAAGATAATTCATCAGTCCATGCCCTGGTTCGCCAATTTCAATGTGGGCATACTGATTGATCCATTGGCGCTAGTGATGCTTCTCATGGTAACCTTCGTGGTTACACTGATTCACACCTATGCTAATGGATACATGAACGGAGATCCGGGCTCAGCCAGATACTTCGCTGAGGCGGCACTTTTCACAGCTTCCATGCTGGGCCTGATCTATGCCGATAACCTGATCCAGCTCTTCATATTCTGGGAGCTGGTGGGACTGTGTTCTTATCTCTTGATCGGCTTTTGGTACAGAAAGCCCTCGGCAGCCGCAGCTGCCAAGAAGGCTTTCCTGACAACGCGTGTGGGCGACGTTTTTTTCCTGGCAGCCATAATTCTGCTCTACAATAACCTGGCTGGCCTGAACCTCGCTCTCAAGCCCGGAGAATACCTCTTGCAGTTCCCGGTGATCTATGCTCATATCACCCAGATCGCCCCGGATCAACTGACGCTCATCGCCCTGGGACTTTTGGGCGGCGCGGTAGGCAAGTCAGGTCAGTTCCCCTTGCATGTCTGGCTTCCTGATGCCATGGAGGGGCCAACCACCGTTTCAGCCATGATCCATGCTGCGACCATGGTTACAGCAGGTGTCTACCTGGTGGCCAGAATGTTCCCGCTCTTCTACGCCGCGCCCTACGGGCTGACAGCTGTAGCGGCAGTTGGTGCATTCACAGCTTTATTTGCGGCAACCATGGGCCTGACTTCCTTTGATATCAAGAGAGTGCTGGCCTTTTCCACCGTCTCGCAACTCGGCTTTATGATGGCTGGCCTGGGAGTGGGCGCGGCTGTAGGGACCGTTGCGGTAGGAGTTTCCATCTTCCACCTCATCGGCCATTCCTTCTTCAAAGCGCTGCTCTTCCTTGGTGCAGGATCAGTCATTCACGCCGTCAATACTAACGACATGCGGGAAATGGGTGGCGTAGGAAAATACATGAAGTGGACCATGTACACCATGCTCATAGGCTCTCTGTCCCTGGCCGGATTCCCCCTGTTCACGGGATTCTTCTCCAAGGACGAGATCATAGTAATCGCCTATGAATACGGCACGTTGATCAATTTCCTGCCCTACATATTCCTGGTCTTAGCCGCCGTTCTGACAGCTATCTACACCTTCCGAATGTGGTTCTCTGTCTTTACCGGCAAGGAAAGATCCGACTACGGCAAACACGAATCGCCCATGGTCATGATCGGGCCGCTGGTGATTCTGGCGATATTTGCATTTGGATTCGGTTATGTGGCCCAAAATGGCTTCTACAGCTACCTGGATTCCAACTTCGAACATTACGATGTCGACTTTGTAGAACTCGGCATAATCGGAGGCCATGTGCTCGAAGGAGAGCACGGCGCTGCCGCTGAGGGTGAACAAGGAGCCGCTGCAGAGCAAGCAGCTACCGCAGAAGGAGAAGCAGGCGCAGAAGAAGGACCGGGAGAGCCTTGGTACATCCAGATACTGCCAATCATTATTGCTATTGGCGGCATTCTCACGGCTGCCTTGTTCTATTGGGATAAAGTCAAGAAGTTTGACCCAAGCCAGGTTACTGGCGACAAGGATCCCATTCGCAAAATGTTGCTCAAGGGATACTACCAGCATGAAATCATGACCGGCTGGTTCGCTGAAACTGTAGTCTACGGCACGGCATTGATCTGCAATATGATCGATATCAAGCTCGTAGACGGCTGGCTGAACTGGCTCTCGGCCTGGGTTATGGGCTTCGCACAGCATGTGAGAAAGGTTCAGACCGGCGTGGTGCAAAATTACGTCACGGCGCTGGTGCTGGGAGTTGTGGTGCTGGTGGTTGTAATTACTCTGGCTATAGAGGTGGGCCTGGTATGATCTCAAACATAGTCTCGCTATTGATCGCCATTCCCCTTCTGGGAGCGGTGGTATCCTTCTTTGCGGGAACCAAGGCCAAATTCGTGGCCCTAATAGCCTCGATTATACCTTTAGCCCTATCCCTGCAAATGTACATGGAGTTTGACAAAACATCGAAGGTAATGCAGTTTGTGGAGAGCTACAACTGGGTTCCTTCCCTTGGCGTCAAATACACAGTAGGCGTCGACGGCATAGGCTTCCCACTAGTTCTGCTTTCCACGATAGTATCAGTACTGGTAATAATATACTCCTGGGGAGAGACCAAGAAGCCCAATCAGTACTTTGCCCTGCTTCTGCTCAACGAAGTAGGCGTGCTGGGAGTCTTTACATCTCTGGACTTCTTCCTGTTCTATATCTTCTGGGAGATAGTGCTCATACCCATGTTCTTCCTCATAGGATCGTGGGGCGGACCGAGAAAGGACTACGCAGCAATCAAGTTCTTCATCTACACCCACGTGGCAAGCCTGGTAATGCTTCTGGCTATCTTTGGCCTGTACTTCACCTACCAGATGCCCGACGGGTCTAGAACCTTCGATATGCTGACCTTACTGGCCGCGACAGCAGACAAGACCATATTCCCAACCAGCCTGCTCAATATCATCTTCGCCGGACTGCTCCTGGGATTCCTGGTTAAGATGCCTGCATTTCCCTTCCATACCTGGCTGCCGGATGCCCATGTCGAGGCTCCCACAGCAGGATCGGTAGTGCTGGCAGCTCTGCTGCTTAAAATGGGCGGATACGGCTTATTCCGAGTCATTATGCCCATGCTACCCCATGTCGATAAGGCATTCGTGACAATCATCGCCATCATCGCGGTGATTTCCATAGTCTACGGAGCCTTCATGGCGCTGGCACAGAAGGATATCAAGAAGCTTGTGGCATACTCATCCGTAAGCCACATGGGCTTTGTGACGCTCGGAGCTGTGGCCTTCACCTGGATGTCGGTTACCGGAGCCATGTTCCAGCAGTTCTCGCACGGTATCATCACCTGTGTCCTGTTCATGTCCGCCGGTACCATCCAGCACGTGGTAGGAACCAGGGTCATTGCCGATCTGGGAGGGCTCGCCGATCGCATGCCCAAGTTTGCAGTCATCATGATGGCCGGATTCATGGCCTCACTGGGACTGCCGGGTATGAGCGGCTTCGTGGCCGAGTTCATGGTTCTGACAGGATCGTTTGCAACGCTACCAGCCTACACCATGATCGTAGTCTTCCTGAGCATAGTGACAACGGCCGCCTATCACCTCTGGGCCATGCAAAAGGCCATGTTCGGGCCGATATTGAAAAAGTATATGAATGTGCATGAACCGCATGCCTACGAGCTGTTCTCCATGGCCATGATCATAGTTCTCACTTTGATCTTCGGTCTTCAACCCGGCCTTATGACTGATATCATGGGAACAGCGGCAACGCAGGTCATGGAGCCTGTAATGACTCTGACCCAGATGGGGGTGATCTGAAGTGGAATTTTCACACTACGCACCCCTTTGGGGAGAAGCGCTACTCACAATCCTGGCGGTGCTGATCGTACTGCTAGGGTCCCTGATGAAGAACAGCGGCAAGCTCATGGGATACCTGAGCGTTGCCGGATTGGTGGCAGCTTTAGGCCTGGTGGCAAACTATTTCACAATTGCCAAGCCGGCCCTGTTCTTCTTTGATACCATATCAGTCGATGCCTTGTCTCAGTTCTTCAAGGCCGTCTTCCTGATAGTATCGCTACTGGTAGTGATAGCCTCACTGTCCAAGTATACGGGAAAGGGTGCAGACGAGTATTACGCACTGCTGCTTTTGGCCGTAGTGGGCATGATGGTGGTCTCCAGCTCCGTTGACATCGTCACCCTGTTTGTGGGCTTTGAACTGGCCAGCCTGTCCACCTATGCCCTGGCAGCCTTTGATAGAAGCAAGAAGAACCTGGAAGCGGCAGTGAAGTACTTCATCTTCGGATCTGTCGCCTCCGCCTTCATGCTCTTCGGCTTCTCTCTGCTCTACGGCATGACAGGATCTACCAGGTTCGCTGATATTGCGGCAGCCTCATTGGCCAGCTTCGGCCCGGCGACATTAGTGGCTCTGCTCTTCGTTATCGTGGGATTTGCCTTCAAGATGGCCTTGGTGCCATTCCATATGTGGGCACCCGATACCTACGAGGGCGCACCGCCCCTGGTCTCGGCCCTGCTCGCTGCTGGCTCCAAGAAGATGGGCTTTGCCGCAGCCTTTAGAGTAATTGTCGTAGCTCTAATTGCCCTGAGAATGGAGTGGTACCTGGCTTTCGCTATCCTGGCCGCCGTAACCATGACGCTGGGCAACCTCGCTGCTTGCTGGCAGAACAATGTGCGGCGCATACTGGCTTACTCTTCCATCGCTCAGGCGGGCTACATCGCCATCGGCCTTGTAGTTGTAGGAGCAGCTTAT
>JALNZQ010000320.1 GCA_023229165.1 Methanothrix sp. | reverse complement strand
ATAAAGATAAAGCACTAAAAAAAAACCGTAAAAAGGATATTATCCTGCAAGTCCGAGAACGACCTGCAGGCATTTTCTTCTCTCTTCTAATCCGAGGCCAGTATATGCCCGATGATCCTGCCGTAAGCTGGTCTCGCTATGAATGTGCCCAGGATCACACCCAGTATGATGGTGAGGGCAAATCCGGTGAGCGAGCCAAAACCCATGACAAGCAGTGGCAGCATAGCCACAACCGTGGTCGCCGCCGCTCCCATTATGATCATGAAAGCCCTGGACAACCGAGCCAAATATACCTTGCTGCTGGTAGCGACAGTCTTTCCCGCACTGGCTTTCTCCGCCGCTTCCGCAGCCCTCTCCTTGATGCTGCGACCGGCAGTTGATGCCACCGCCTCGCCACCTTTTATCAGCTCATCGGTGATGATGACAAGCTGATCCACGCCCGTGCCTATCACCATGATGATGCCGGCCAGGCTTGCCAGATCAAGCTGCCATCCGGCAACAGCCCAAACACCCAGCATCATTATGACCTCGCAAAATGAGGTGGTAACCATTGGCAGGACAATCCGTTTCTCCCGGTAGCGGTAATAAATCATGCCGGCTACGGCCAGGAGAGCAATCAGCCCGGCCAAGACCATCTGAATCTTAAACTGCTTGCCCAACGCGGCAGATACCTGGCCGGAACCGACAACCTCGACATTGACCGGCAGGGCACCTTCTCGCAGGTGAATGTAAAGCTCTTTGGCCTTGGTAGATCCTGCATCGCCTCCACCCACAGTCGCCTGCATGCTTCGAGAGGGAGCCTTCTGCAGGCTGCTTGCCAGTTCGGGAGCAAGAGGTGCGGAAAATATCTCATCCTTATCCAGGTACATGGATATGTAATGGTCCTCGGGTCTCTTGGTGGCACCCGCATCGATGGCAGCCTTCTGGAAGGTTATCGCGCCTTCTTCCGAGAGCACAAAGGGAACTCCCCACCCGCCGTTGCGTTCTCCCTGCGGGATGTCCACGGTCTCCACGGCATCTCCGTAAAGCACATGCATGCTCTCATTGTTCTCGGTCTGAATCCTTATCTCGAACTTGCCTGGCTTGCCCACGACCTCCTGGGCAGCAGCCACGTCCATTCCCGCCAGATCGATGAGTATGTACTTATTATCTACAACTCTGACCTTTATGTCCTGCAGACCCAGGCGGTTGAGCTTGGAGTCCAAGACTTTTTTGGTCTCGTCCACGGTCTCCTTGGACACGCCCATTACAAATGCGTCTTCGCCAGGTGGCACTTTGCCGCCCACCGGAGCTAAGAGAGCATTGAGCGATTCCCGGGTGACATTAGTCCGTATCTCATAGCGGACGGGTGCGACTGCGACATTAAGCTGGACATCTGCGTCCAGACTCTTCTTGAGGTAATTGATAATTATCGTCTCAGGTGCAGCATTTATTGTAATCTTGGTGCTGTTATCTCCTTTTGCGATTTTCGACCCTATGTAGCCGAGATCATCGGTAAACGTTGAATCGACAATGCCCGGCACAGTCACTACATAGCTCTGTCCGTGCTTCTCTACGGAGGAGGCATTATACTGCACTTCCAGAATCGTTTCCGGCGAGACATCTATTTGCGCTTCTGCACCCTGCAATTGCAGTTGCAGATATGAGCCGCCTTCCAGATCCAGTCCGAACTTCAGACCGAAAAAGCCGATGGAGATGATGGCCAAAGCTACGACCACCGCATAAAGGACGACCCTTCGATCCTTGGATAGTTCCTCGAAAAGGCTCATCTTTTCTGCCCCCTTACCGCCGCCTTCTTCGATCTATTCAGGTACCATCTCAGTCCCTGGGCATTGGTGACCCAGGTGTTGAAGATATCAGCCGCCAGGCCGAATATGAGAACTGCAGACATATCGGCAATGATGTCCATTCTGGTAAATGACGGTATTATGAGGTATAGGAAGTTTGAGACAATTATCAGGGATATTACCGCACCAATGGTGGTCCCGGCCATAGTCAGGCCCGTTCCCATCGCTCCTACGATCTTCTCTTCCACACTGCCCTTGCGCTTCAACACCCTCATGGATAGCAAGATATCGGTATCAACAGAATAACCGATGAGCATGAGAAGAGCAGCCACCGTTCCCAATGAGAGCTGTACGCCCGTCAGGTTCATGGAAGCCGCCGCTGTCAAAATGTCGGCCAGTGCACTGATCACAATCAGCAGAGAAACGACAGGTTCCCTGAACACCAGGAAGACCACTATGGCCATCAATAGGAACGAAAGTGGAAGGTACTTGATGACCTGCGCCTGAAGCTCCTTGCTGTAAATAGGTCCTATATGCCTGATCTCCGGACTATCGAACTTGGCATTGACCAGCTTGACAATATCGGCATACTGCGATTCGCTCATGGGTCCGAACTGGAGCATATATCTGCCGCCGATGTTTCTTATGTCAACCATAGGATAAGAAGCAAACTGCTCAGCCACTTTTTCTTCCGAATCCGCCGAAGGCACTGTGACAAGAGTGCCTCCCGTAAACTCTATTCCTAGCTTCACAGGCGATCCTGTGGCAAGATAGGTCGCGCCCAAGCTGATAAATGCTAATATTATGATAGCGATAGGAATCAGCATTATCTGCTTGGGTGGGTACTTAGAAACGATGTCCTCCAATTCCATGTTATTCTCCTCGAACTTC
>JALNZQ010000319.1 GCA_023229165.1 Methanothrix sp. | reverse complement strand
GAGTATTAAAAAAAGATGGTAGAATTTGTATAAATATTCCAGTCGAAATGGGTTTAAAAAGTAATAGTAACAAAAGAGTTAGCCCATTTTCAGATTTTTATAGATTATTTAATGAAATAGGTATAAATTATTCAGGTGTAGCATTATGGACTGATAATCATAGAGTAGTTAATACTGCTTGGGGGAGTTGGAAAAATTCTTCATGTCCTTATATTTATAATCCTTATGAAGTTGTAATGTTTGGCTATAAAGATCAATGGGCTAAAGAAAGTAAAGGTGTTTCTACTATTTCTAAAGATGAATTTATTAATAGTGTATCTGGTATATGGAATTTAAGAACCCAAACTAAACAAATAACAAAAGCTAATTTTAGTCCTGATTTACCAGAACGTTGTATTAAACTTCTTTCTTATAAAGGTGATATAGTATTAGATCCGTTTTCAGGAAGTGGGACAACAGCTAAAGTAGCAAAATTATTACATAGAAAGTTTATAGCATTAGAAATTAGTGAGAAATATTCTAAAATTTCTCAAAATATTATAGATAATACGATACCATTATTAGAAGAATTTTTAATTGAGGAAGAAGAAAAAAAAGATATTTTGAAACAAGGTACATTTGATTTAGAGGATGAAGAATGATAAAAGATTATAAAATTTTAAAGTCTTCAAGTTATGTAACTTTAGAACAAATAGTTAAAAAACATATAAAAGAAGGTTGGGAACCATTAGGAGGAGTTGCAGTTACAGCTAATGGAGAGTGTTATCAGGCTTTAATTAAAAGAGATTAATATGAGTACTATTATGGCTGAAGCTAGTGAGTTTATAAGTAGTGGAACATTATGTGGAATAGATACGGATGGTAGAATAGTTAGTATAGATGCTTGAGATTGCTTGAAGTAATAGTAGAGAAGATGGTACTATTGATGTACAGATAAATAATATTGAAATTTATGATACATCAAGAATAAGAATTAATTCTTAAGTTCGTATTGGAATAGGAAATATTACTCCTGAATATTTATTAAATTTATCAGATATAGAAAATAATATAGAAAAAGAAAAAATAATAGAGAAAAATAATGTACAAATTGAAGAAGACAGATTAAATGCAATTTATAAAAATTGATAAAAATAGAAATATTACTCAAGGTAAACCTTTAATATTAACATTGAAGTGTCCATCTTGTAATAAAATAAGATATAAAACAAATCCTATTTATTTATTAGATATAAAAAGAAATTGGCAAGAATTAGTAATGCAAAAAGAATTGTTAAATTCTCAAAAATGTAATATTTGTTGTGATAAAGAATTAGAATATTATATAGGTAAAGAACTTGCAAGAGATGTTATTTTCAAGGAGAATAGATAATGAAAGAAATATTTGTAGATGGTTTTTGTTACGGAGAAAATCATAAAAGATGTTATTTTTTAAAAGAAGAGAAAGATGGTAAAAAATTCTGTGGATTATGGATGAGAAATATTAAGGGAGCGATAAATCCTAGAAAACAAGAATATCGTTGTACTTTTTGTAATGCTAAAAAGATAATTATAGAATCAAATGGTGGTCCAGTATTTAATGATAATGATATAGATAGCTTAAATGGTTCTATTACTATAAGTAATATATGATTAAAATATTTATATAATATAGAAATACAACAATATTTTAAGGATGTTATTGTATAATATATTAAGATATATTATTAACTTATTATTGGAGGTTTTTATGAGTGGTTCAAAGGGTCAGGGAATTGTAAAGTGGTTTAACAACAAAAGAGGCTATGGTTTTATAAGACAAGAAGGTATAGTAGATGATATTTTTGTATATTATTCCTCTATAGCTATGAATGGATATAAAACATTAAGAGAAAGAGAAAAGGTTGCTTATACTTTGATTAAAACAGAAGATGGAAAATTACAAGCAGAAAATGTTGTTGTTATTGGCATACCTGAACTAGAAAAACAGTGATTTTATTGAATTAAAGGAGTAAAAATGAAAAAGAATTACAAGGTTCATCAGATAAATACAGCTACAAAAGGTAAAAGATTAGAAAAGCAACCTACGAGGATGGAAAAGTTAGAAGATGCAGTTAAAAAATTGGCTAGTCTTCCTAATTTTTTATTACAAAGATTTCAAGTTGTTTTAAAAACAGTAGAAGATTTAAGATTTACATATGAAGTAGTAGGACAAATACTTCAAGAAAAGGGTATTATTACTCAAGAAGAACTCACTGCCAAGGGTAATTCTATTATTGAAGAAAGAAAAAAAGAAAGAGAAGCAAAGTTAGAACAACTTAAACAACAAACAAAAGAAAAAAGTTTAGAAGTAGTAAATACAGAAGAAGATGAATTAAAGAGTGAAGTTGTAAGAGATTTAATGCAACCAAACAAGGAATTACAAAACACTCAAATTCAAACAGAAGATGTATCTATTAAGGAAATATAATGAATTTTAAAAACATTGAGAGATTATCTAAATTAGGTATTACTTCTAAAAATTATGAAATAGAATTATTACGTAATAATATAAATCTTAAAAAAGAAAATAATATTTTGCGTAAAAATTTTGAAGATACTATAAAAAATATTATAGAATCTATAAGATTTTTACAACAACCTAATAAACAGATAATTTATCCTTATGTTGATGGAACTTCAGATAATTTTAGAATATGGTA
>JALNZQ010000318.1 GCA_023229165.1 Methanothrix sp. | reverse complement strand
TTCATGAACTCTTTTAGGACACCATTCTTGCTTGTTACCAGGGCATGGCTATGGGCCTCATCCACAAACGTCTTCAGATCTTCCCTGTTGGCAGGCTTCATGGCAGATAGGTTCTGGGAGGATGACGAGTTAATGTATATCCCTGCTCCCAGCAACCAGCTATCGTCCACATTGGTGACGTAGCTGAGTTTCAGCATCTCGCTCATATTCTCTCTTGGGTTGGGGTACAGGTAGTATGTCTGCCCCGATCCGTTCCTGGCCTGCTCGATATTATCCCTGGTAATCGCAATTCCGTTGGGGTCCTTAACATCCAGCCTATTTGTGCCCAGCAGCTCCGGCCGGAAAGGAAGACTGAGAAGGTTTCCTGAGAAGTCATATGCAAATATATACTGCTCTCCTCTTACAAATTCGCCTCCAAGATCGTTGAAAGCCTCGAGAGCCTTGTCCTTGCCATTCTTCAAAGCATAGTCTTTAGCTTCATCCACAAACATCTTCAGCCTGCGCGAATCCTCGAAGCTGACGAGCGGAGCTTTGCCCGGAAGGTATATGCCTGATCCTATCCACAGGTTATCATCAACCTTGAGCACATAGAGTAGCTTGAGTTCGGTTTGCTCCTCTTGGTTCGGATTCGGGTACACATTGTAGGCAAATCCATTGCCGCGCCTTGCAACCTCCATCAGGTTGTTTATCATATGCACGCCGTTGGAGTCAACCAGATCACGGTTATTTCTGCCGATCAGGCTATGCAGATAAGGATGAGCCAGAAGTGTGCCATTGAAGTCGTAGGCGAATATGTACATATCACCTTTAACAAACGCCCCAGCTGGGTCACTGAAAACCTTGAGTGCCTCATCTTTTCCATTATTCAGGGTGTAGTTTCGGGCCACTCCCAGAAAGGAGACCAGCTCAGCCTTGGCGCTGTCATTGGCGACTGGCGCCACGTAGGCGCTTTGATTCGATGCAGTCTCTGCTGCAGCACTAATCGGCGAAAATAGGCACAGAGCTAGTGCAAAGAACAGTATTATAGCAATAAATTTCATGTCAATTCCTCATAACGATATCTTAAGCAATTAGGTTCAAATTCTTAGTAGATAATAATTTCCAATAATACATCCCGGCCTGGTGAAGCCGCGCGTGACACGCTCGCCCCAGCGCATGCGTCCTCGCGCCTGCGCACGCGTTCCCGCCCGCATGCGAGCGACCGGGACCTCGTGGGCATCTTATCCTCGATCTCAAAGCCAATCTTTTCAGAGCGTCAGGCTGATTATGCATTATATCTCAAAGTTCTGTTGAGAGGAGTGGGAAATTGATATGAAAGACAAGAGATTGCTGGACGAGTTTAGAAAGACCTATCCCGAGAAGTTCGCATCAGAAGATGAGATATTCTCCCATATCCATGCCGGAGACCGAATCTTCATCGGAACAGGCTGCGGCGAGCCCCAGTACCTGGTCTCTGCTCTGGTCAATTATGTTAAGAACGATCCTAAAGCGTTCTTCGATGCCGAGCTGATCCACGTCTGGACGCTGGGAGTTGCGCCCTACACCGATGAAAAGCTGCAGGAGAACTTCCGGCTTGACTCCTTCTTTGTGGGCGACAGCACCAGAAATTCAGTCAACCGGGGCGGAGCCGACTACACGCCCGTCTTCCTCTCTGCTGTTCCCGATCTCTTCCGGTCGAAGCTGATACCCGTGGACGTAGCCCTTATCCAGACTTCTCTTCCAGATAAACACGGCTATTTGAGCCTGGGAATAAGCGTGGATGTGGTCGAATCAGCCGTAGAAATGGCAGGGATGGTCGTGGCTCAGGTCAATATGAACATGCCCCGCACGCATGGTGATGGATTCATAAATATAAACGACATAGATTTCCTTCTGCCCCATGATGAGCCGTTGCTGGAATATTCCGTCAAGGCTCCCGACGATATTGTGCAGAGTATCGGAAGATATGTGGCACGCATCATCGAAGACGGCTCGACCATTCAGGTGGGCTACGGGCTGATCCCGGATGCCGTGTTGCCCAATTTGGTGGCCAAAAAGGATCTGGGAGTTCATACGGAACTGCTCAGCGACGGCATCGTCAATCTCATGAAAAAAGGAGTGGTCACCAATCGCAAGAAGACCCACAATCCAGGCAAGACGATCGCCTCCTTTTGTATGGGAAGCCATGAGACTTATGATTTCCTGGACGAGAATCCTGCAGTGGAATTCAAAAGGATCGATTACACCAACCATCCCCTCATGATAGCCAGAAACCGGCTCATGACCGCCATCAACAGCGCCATGGAAGTGGATCTGACCGGCCAGGCTACGGCTGAGTCGCTCGGTGGGACCTTCTACAGCGGCATCGGCGGACAGGCGGATTTCATGCGCGGAGCAGTGCTGGCACCGGGGGGAAAGACCATCCTGGCTCTACCCTCCACGGCCTTAAATGAGAGTGTCTCTCGAATTGTTCCCACACTTCAGGATGGGGCAGGAGTGACTATGAACCGGGGCGATGTTCGCTATGTGGTAACCGAGTATGGAATTGCCTATTTGCATGGTAAGAACATTCGAGAAAGGGCCATGGATCTCATCGCCATCGCTCATCCCAAATTCCGGCCCTGGCTGATGGAAACGGCCAGGAAGAGGGCTCTCATCTACAAAGATCAGGTCTTCGTTCCGGGTGTGAA
>JALNZQ010000317.1 GCA_023229165.1 Methanothrix sp. | reverse complement strand
ACTTGAGCCCAAGTAGCTCAGTTGGGAGAGCGTCAGACTGAAGATCTGAATGTCCCCGGTTCGAGTCCGGGTTTGGGCATATAATTTATAATGGTTTTAGATCTTTATATGGAGATTAGGGCTTTTGAGCTTGCTTATCATAGAATCCAGCGGACGGCTAAAAGATCACCCTTGATTGTGGATGACAGGACCGCTCTGGAGGCTTAGAAACGGCTTCAATCCACATTCGCGAATAGCAAGTAAATATTATTCCTTTGGCGGGATCGATCAACTTTCCAGATCGTTGCCAAATGAAACGATTTTATACGGATTTACTCGCCGTTTCTTTACTGATCGTCACTTTTTTGTCGGCATCTTTTTGATCTGCTTGGGCCTTCTTACTTTCTCTTCCGGCCGTTATCTCATCTGAGGATTTTGACATACTTCTATAACATAGATTAAAGCAGATATAAATCTTTCTATTTTTTAAACAGATTCAAGTTTTAAATTTTAATTTCCTTGGCCCTGGCCTGCCATCTCACAGCTTTAGTTTGATTGGTTCTATCTCAGTAGCCTGTATCTCGGGGAGGCAGAAAAATACTACCAGTACAACGGCAATCAGAGTCTTCATTAAATCTCTTCTTGTCTTCTTAGATTGCATCCAGGATTGCCACTTCAGCACTTGCATATTTACAGCAAACATGGCACTCTACCGAAAATTCGGCACACTACCCTCCTAAAATTTATTGTCAATCAATGTTAGTAATATTCGCTTAAGTGCTTTGCGACGCAAATCGCTTTACTTGACGGTAGCAAGGGTCTTATCGATACCATTCCACCAGGAGCTGTTGATGTGGGTCCGAAGCCCTCTGATAAAGAGAGCTTAACCACCTAGCAAGATCGTAATTACCGTAATTATTATCCCGATAATGGCGGTACCTAATCCGGAAATCACTTTATCGGATAAGTTTCGTTCATGTGTCCCATAATATCCGATTATGAAGAGCAAAAATACTCCAGAACAATTTGATATATCCAGAGCGAATCTTAAATTATCGACCAGGAAGAAAGGAATCACAACAATTAGTCCGGACACGGTTGAGACAAAGAGTGTGCCAGCCATGATATAGAGAGCATCCCTGGGAGCAATCCTCGTCTTCACGCCGTTCGTTGCGAGGTGTCTCACTAAGTTTCGGTATAATTCTATCCTCGTCTCGTCATTTATATTCCGGAGGATAGTATCATCCAGCTGTTCCATTATGAGCGGTATTGCAGAATCTTTTCTTTGATCAGATTTCGAGATGTCGATAATCTCATTTTCCAGTCTGAGGTTGTATCTCCGCTCCCATGCATAAAATGAGCCATCCGCAATCCCCCAAGCAATGCAGCAGAAGAGAGCTGAAGACACAACATTGAAGTTTGCCTCTTCAGGAATAGCAAGGTAGTTCCTGAGAACACTGGTAAAAGTCATTGCGATTATAACCGAATAAATGGCTTGCGCGCCTGCCCAATACTTGCCAATATAATCAGCGAGACTCATCTGGATATTTCTCGGCATAATTGCAATCATTATCGCCGCTGCTGGATCGACCTCCGCCAGTGCGCCCAAACAGCCGGACAATAAAACTTCAATCAGGATGATAGCAACATCAGATCGGCGGACATGCTACAGGGCAAAAAAGTAGCAGTGCCGAATGCAAGCATTTCATACGACCTGCTCAAGAATCAGACTGGTGTCCAGGAACTGACTTACGATTCCGAAGGCGAGGGACTTCAGGCTCTCCTCCAGGGAAAGGCAGATGCCTTCGTGGACGAAAGCTCCACCACATGGTTTCGGATTATGCAGCAGAACATCTCCGGCATCAGGGCCCTGGCCATGCCCTGGGAGATGCACTCGCTCTACTTTGGGGTACGAGATCCATTGCTCTTGCAGTCTCTTGACCTAGGTCTGAACAAGCTTATTTTAGATGGGAGGTACGACCGGCTCAACCGCGAGTGCACTGAAGGTGACGGTCTTCAAGGCAATATCCGAGGGCGACGGCAACATCCAGGCAGTGGCCAATTACCTTCCGGATGGAAAGGCCACTGCACCTACTGGAGATGAACGTCAGATCCTATTCGAACTTGGCAGAGGCATTCTGGTAATCCTGGGGGAAGACGGAAATTATACGACGAAAATGGTGTCTGAGATCTTCCCATAATCCTTTGAGATGAGAGATTGAGGAGATTGCAATACGAGTAATAACAACAGAATTGCAGTCTGCAGAGGGTGCGACGCAAGCGCAGGGGCGGACGCGTGCCTGGGGCGGCGTGGCAGTCGTCGGCGGAAATCCGTGGGAGCGGGGAAGGGCGCGGTCGGGCCCTCGCCTTGGGGGATCACCGCCGGTCCGGAAGACGGCCCGATGGCCTGGCCGCAGGGGCAAGGGCGCTGGGTCGTGGAGGACACTGGCAAGGGGGGCAGGTGGAACAGATGGCTGCCGATGCGTGGTGCGAGGGAATTTGTTATCCGAAACGTGAGCGCGGCCAGTGATGACCAGAAATCATTAAAAGAAGGAGTGCAATAGTACTGATAACATGACTGAAGCCGTAATGGTAGATGGTGGTCTCCTTATTCCAAATAGCCTTCTCACAAAGCTTGGCACAGAAAATCTCGAAGTCTTGACCAGAGGCCGAGAGATCGTGATCCGGCCAAAGAGCAAGATCAAGCAGTATTGCGGCTTTGTGGGCGAAACG
>JALNZQ010000316.1 GCA_023229165.1 Methanothrix sp. | reverse complement strand
AACTTTTAATGAATTTATGGATGATTTTTATACATTTAAGCAATACAATAAATGTCTAGAATTATTAAACAGAAAACCATTAATAAAATAATAAGTGAGGTTATTATGAAGCATATCGTTTTTACTAAAGATGAAGAATTAAAAGATTTATTATTTAATAAAATTGAAGAACAAGAATGTAAATTAATTACTATGTCATATCCAAAATGTACTAAAAAAAGTAGAATAGATAAAGAATTATTTGAATCGGTATTTTCTGATGAAATTGTTTGTATTAGTATTAGAAATGTTATTATTGGAGCTAACTATAGAGAACTATTAAAAAGATATGCTACAACAGATGTGTCTATTGAAAGTGAAAATAAACCAATAGAATTACCTTGGGGTGAATGGGTAAATAATACAAATATATTAATTACTCATAAAAATAATTATTATTTAAGAGTGTATAGTGTTGATAAAAATTGTAAAAAATATTATATTTATAGTAATGGCTCTGATATTGAAAAAGAAAAATTTAAAAAATTGGATGAATTTTTACCATTAGAAAAAGAAAATGACAATGAACAAAAAGTTATAGTTAATAATATTAAGCTATCTAATATTAATACTATAGAATTTAAAGATAAAAAAATCGAAAGGATTTTTAAATGATTAATAAGTTTGCTATTTATTATGTTATTATTGTTTTTATTATTATTGTTGTATCAAAAGTTTTTATAATAGATGCATCAGTATCTAAATATAATAAACATATGTTAGATATTTATAATGATAGTACAAAAAATGAAATATCTGAGATATTAGATAAAGGTATAGAAAATGTAGAAAATATAGTTGATAGTATAACAGGAGGATATAACACAAAATCTAAAGCTAAAAATAATTCGAATAATAGTGGTATTCTTCAATTTGAAGTTTATATGCCTCAAGAAATAATAACTGATGTAGATATGAAATTAGAAAGATTTTTATTGATTGAAAATTTAATAATGGAAAGAACTATGTTATTAGATAAAGGTGCTATAGCTTATTTTATATATACCTTTAAAGAAAAAAGAAATAATATTGATCCTGAAATATTATGTAATCCAAATTGTTATGAAATTGAACATTTTAATAAAACTGATCCAAATAAGATTAATGGTCTTATCTTAGAAAAAGAATTATTTTTAGAAGATGGTGCAATTTTTTATTTTAAATATAAATTTTAGGAGATTTTATGAAAGAATTAATTGAAACTTTAGAATTAATATTAGAAAAATCAGAAAAGAATAAAGATGGTTCTTGTTATCTTCCTAAATGGTTAGTACAAAAATTAATAAGAAAGTTAAATAGTTGTAGAAAAAAAGAAAAGTTATCAAATAGAAAACAAAATAAAAGTATTATTTCTAAAGAAGAAGAAAATAATAATTGTTAATAAAAGGAGATTGTTTTTATGCCCTTAAATAAAATATTAGATATATTGTCTGATGAAAAAATATTAGAAAAAATTAGTAAGATAACTAAACTTATAACGGCATTTGTTGTTCTAATAAATGCTTTATTAGCTATGGTTAAAGGTATACAAAAAGCTATTTTTTATATACAGTCTTTTATTTCTAAAAATATTAAAGAAAAAAATAAAAAAGATGATGATGATGATGATGAAGAAAATAATTATGATTAAGAAAGTGACTTAGATTTATAATATGAAAAAAAATTCATATATAAAAGATATTAATAGTAATTATCTTTATGAAAATGATATTGTTAATTATGTAGTAATGAGATGTTCATCTTCTTATAGTACTTGGGGTAAATTTACAAATAAAGAAGATGGCTATTATAAAATAAAAGGTAAAATAATTTTTAAAGATAATGGTTTTTATATTATTGGCGATGATAATGATATAAATAATTTAAAAATACCTAAAGGCAAAGAGAGAGATGAAAGAAATGTATGGCACAAAGAATTTCTTTTATCTGAATATGTTGAATGTTATTTAGGAAAAAAATTTTCAAAAGGTTATATAGAAAAAATAATAAATTATAAGAAGAAAAAAGTTGTTTTAAGTAGATTAGAAGTGTTAGGGATAACATAATATATAAAGGAACAGTATATGGATGTTTATTTTGTAACTTGTATTGGTTATACTGCTGATTATTTGGATGATATAGATTTATCTAAGGGTAAATTGTATGATCGTTGTTGGGGATATTTTTTTGATTTAGAGATAGCAAAAAATCAAGTTAAAAATAATTCATTAGATATAGCAGAAGATGGTTATTATAACTATGCTGTTATAGAGAAAGTACATGAAGGTATTTTACCTGTTTTTTATGGTATTGATGAAATACAATGGTTTAAATATAATAAAAATTCTGATAAATATGAAGATTGTAATAAACCAAAATGGTCTAATACTACAGCATCTTGGTCAATAGGTTAATAAAAAGGGGGTTTTAAAAATGAATAAAGAAGATGAAGTTTTAAGGATAGTTAATAAAATGATATCTTCTTGTAAACCTATAAAACAAGAAGATTTTAATAAATTAATTATAGAACGTGAAAATGGTTTGTTAGAAAAGATAGAATCTGAAGATCAAGTTATAGGAATTAGACCTGTAACTTGGAATAATCAATCTACTTATTGTATAAAATAAATTCACTTATTTTATACTTTAATATATAATTTTATATAAATTAAATCGATATTTTTAAAATTTTAATAAATTATATAATATTATGAAACTATCAG
>JALNZQ010000070.1 GCA_023229165.1 Methanothrix sp. | reverse complement strand
CTGACTCTTCAAATGAGCCCTTATACCTAAACTCGGTGGCTTTCTTCAACCAGTAGTCTGTGGTATTATCCTGCGCCAATACAGCGAAGCAGAGCATGGCTACTGTCAACAAAGCTACGACAAATCTTGTCTTCATTTACAAACCTCCGTTTTCCTGACAAAAATAGCTGGGCTCATTCTTGATACCCCAGCTCTTTCGCTTTAGCAGAGGCAGCATCCGCCTCAACATTACGGCCTAGAGCCTTCAGAGTAGTGCCTTTGAGATACCAGGTTTCTGCATCCAATGGGGACTGCTGGAGGGTCTTGTCGAGATTATTGACAGCTATTTCGTATGCCTTGACAGCTTCGTCATGCTTGCCCATCTCATCAAGCGTTTTGCCCTTTCCAATCCAGGCCTTGGATAATGCGAACTCTGATGGTGCCATTTCAATGGACTTGTTATAGGCTTCGACGGCGTGCTCATATTTTCCCATATCATTGAGGACATTACCTTCATCGCTCCAAGCCTGGAAAGCACTCTCTGGGTGCAGCTCCATGGATTTGTTAAAAGCTTGTAGCGACTCATTGTACCGTCCCAGCCCAGCCAGAGCATTGCCTATGCCTCGCCAGGACCAGGCGGAATTGAATCTGCCAATGTCAACAGTTGAATTCAGCTCAACAATTCTGTTATAGGTATCATAGGCCTCCTCATATCTGCCAATCTTCAGGAGGAGATCTCCTTTGGCAGCCTGTGCCGAGGCTTCGATTTCCGGCATCTGGGATGGGACTGCATCTACGGCCTTATCATATGCCAGCAGAGACTCGTTATACTGACCCAGATTCATTAGGGAATCGCCCATCCACATCCAGGCATCGAAGTTTTGAGGATAGATCCGGATGGCTTCATCATATGCTTTGAAAGCTTCTTTCGGCCTTCCTGCCATCTGAAGAGTATTGCCCTTGAACACCCAGAGCTCTGATATCCTCTCTGTATCGTTAGCCGGCCATTTCTCAATAGCCTCGTCAAAAGCATCCAGGGACTCGTTGTGCCTCCCCAGAATAGATAGAGCAGTGGCCTTGCCTCCCCAAGCCATGCCGTACTGGGGATTCATCTCGATGGCCTTATCATAAGCCTTAATGGCCTCTTCCTTAGATCCGTTCCTGAACAGCTCCTGGCCCTTGTTGAACCAATCCTCTGCAGAATTCTCCGGCGTCTGAGCTGAGTTTCCGTAACCCAGCTCCCTTGCTTTGGCATAGGCCGCATCCGCCTCGCTCTGACGGCCCAGCGCGACCAGGGAATCGCCTTTAAGCTTCCAGACAGTCGCATCCTCCTGATTGATCTGCAAAGCTTGGTCAAAAGCTGCCAATGCCTCATCATACCTTTGCAAATCACTGGCTAAAAGCACTCCCTTCATATTCCAGGCCATTTCATTTTTAGGATCAATATCGCTGGCATTATTAAATGCCTCTACGGCCTCTTCGGCATTGCCTAAATTGTTCAAAAGCAGTCCCTTCCCCATCCAGAGCGTTACATTCTCAGAATCATTCGCCAGCATTCCCTCGAAGATCTCCAGAGCCCTCTGATAGGACTGATTGGATTCAATTGTCCTGTTCAGCTGGTATAGAGTATTGGCTTTATTGATCCAGGCAATGGTATTTTCGGGATCTATGGAAATTGCGTTTTCGTATGCCAAAAGTGCTTTTTCCTCAGAGCCGTTGGAACTCAGCTCATAACCTTTTTTCAGCCAGTCCTCTGCGCTCTCCTGTGCGTTAATTGATACAGTAAGCACCAAGAGAGCCATCAGTAATAAAAGAGATGCTATGACCAGATCATGCCCTCTGCAGCATATGAATCCAGCCTCCGCTACTTTGTGTCTTGCAGACAAACCATAACCTCCTTTTTCAGGTTAAGGGCATAAGGATGTATTCTGATAATGCCAGAAAATGGACAACCCCACTCCTATACCTGCTTACAGCCATTTAATTTATAACTGTTTAAGGTTACGTCATTCAACGAATATAAATATTGCGCACGTCGTAAGCAAACCAGTCCCATCGAGGATGGTCCACTCCTGCGTGTCCTCAGCCAGAAAATGCCTCTTATGCCCAAGGAGTTTCGCAACCTCATCCTCCGCACGCTGGCCTGGCGGGCATCACGCGCGGTTTCGGTCGGCTGGGATGCCAGCAGGATTGGAGCTACGGAGGCGGCAGAAATGCGGCTTTGCGGCAGATGGCTGGCAGGAATCCGGACGAGCAGGATGGCCGGGACGCCCGCACGCCAGGGGGGCCGTTCGGCTGGCTGCGCTTGCGGTCTCGCTGGGTAGTGTCGCTCGCAAGCCTGGAGCTGCAGGTCCAGCGAGGATGCGGCCTGGGCAGCGTGGATGGCTGGCAGGAATCCGGTCGAGCTGAGGTGGCCGGGACGCTCGCAAGGAATTGGCCAGGGAGAGAGGCGCTGCCAAAATGAACCCTTTACCAGCGATTTTAGCGAGGATTTTCAGTAACCTTCACCCGCGACACCTGGGTTTTTGTCTTGCACAAAGCGATTCTGTTCTTAACCAAATACGCATGAAATGCAGATGGTGGTAATAGAAAACGGCTATCCTTTGACCACCATCTTTGTTTCAACAACCCCTTATGCAACAGTATCGGATCAGATCAGCTTATAAATCCTCATCTGGCCGTTGTCAAACGCTTTCGAGAACCCATCTATATTATCGCCGTTGACCATCCTGGTAAAGACGGTTTCCTTCTTTAGATACGATCTGATATCGGAAATACCGGAACTACGGTTGGCCGGCATCCTCATGTAATCGCTGAAGTTTCCGCCAGCAGTCATTACCATCGGGTAGTACTTGCCCATATCGTCGGACATTACAAGTACGTAATTCGCTCCATATTTTCGGGCTATTTCCTTAGCCGATGTTGCGTTCTCAGATATAAAGAAGCCTGCTACATCCCTGACCTTCTCATCAGACTCAAAGGGATACCACAGAGCATATTCTATCTTATGCCAGGGCTTTCCGGGTTCTGCATAGCCAGCAACAGTATTCTTGATTCTTCTGGATGCCTCGGCTATCACAACTCTACGATGCCCAATCTTCTCAATCCCATCAGCATAATCCCACCAAGCCAGGACTGTCGCATCTCTTTCTGTGTTGTTCGCTACCACTGGTAACCTTCTACAGCTTTAGGATCGTTCATGAGCCAGTCCAGGGATTGCATGCTGTCGAACTCAAGTCGCATCCCCGCCAATGCTGCGACAAATACCAATATAATTGCCGCTATGCCTTTTGTCCTGCTTTTCATGCTTTTCTGTGTTTTCATGGATGTTTCCTCCGATAGAAAATCGGCCTCAGAAGCCTTCTGTACTCTCTGGTTCCTTGGGCACCACCCGGTCCAGTGTTCGATAATTTCCGCTAACTGCACGATCAAACCACCTCCTTCACCTTTACGAATAATTCCTCTGCCATTTTCGTGGGATCAGCCGTCCGATTGAGCTTGATATTGAGCTCGTCGGCGTAATCCCAGAGCAGTTCGATGCATTTCGCATACTCCTCGCACGCCCTGCAGTCGCCATCGTGCTCGTACCAGACCTGGACACCATGGTTCCCGGAGACAAAGATGATTGCATCTACGCCAAGCGGAACTGAACTACCGAGAAGGACGCCCAGCTGTGGATTAATTTTCATGATTGCGATTTTGTTGGCTTTTGCCATCTCACGGAGAGTGGTCTCGATCTTCCCGTCTATTTTGAGAAGAGCTTTCGAGACCGCCTGTCGGGAGATCCCAAAGTTCGTAGCGATGGTTATATTGGGTATCCGGGCACGTCTTAGCTTCCAGAACTCGAACTGTTTTTCGTTGATGAATAAGTTCATATGTCAACCTTCGAAGGTTGACGATTTAAAGTTTTCCCAAGCCTCGGCTTTGCATGTAAAGTCAGTTCTGCACCGAAGGGCGACTTGGTCCGCTTCAATTTGCTCTTGAAATCACTCAAAACCGGCTCGTAGGCTATTCTACCTCGTCGAGGATTGCGACCAGGTCCTAGGCCTGCAGGAGCACGATAACGCCGGGGCGGTCTGGGATTAATCGTAGGGTGGTAACACTGATACACATTTCATGGTTGTTGAAAGTCTTCCAACCCACGAAGGAAATCAATTACCGAAAATTATATAAGATATAGATAATATTTATTTGTTATGAAGACTCTGACCATTAATGGTAGCCCCAATTAGGGTAAGGGCAGCACAGCCTTGATTATTAATTCCTTTTTAGATGGTATCCGATCTGCAGGGGGCAACGTTGAACTTTTCTATACAAGTGAGCTCGATATTAAGCACTGTAATGGCGACATGAGCTGCTGGCTAAAGCACCCCGGCGAGTGCATGATAAAAGACGATATGGAACAGCTCTATCCTCTGTTCAGGGAAGAAGACGTGATAGTCTATGGGTCTCCCGTTCATGATAGTGGCATAAGTGCTCCCCTGAAGAACCTGATAGATAGAACGCTGCCTCTCGGTCAACCATTTTTCGAGATCAAGGACAGCCGTACCTATCAGCCTAATCCTGAAAGGACAAAAACGAAAAAGGTTGTTCTCATCTATTGCTGTGCATACTGGGAGATGGACAACTTCGATCCGCTGCTCGCGTGGATAAAAGCATATTGCAGGAGCTGGAGCAACATCTTCGCTGGTGCGCTTCTCAGGCCGCACGCGGAAGCGTTGAGGCCGATGATGGATATGGGGGCGCCGGTGAGTTATGTGTTGCAGGCGGCGCAAGACGCAGGCCGCCAGCTCGTTATGCAGGAAGGAATGTCTGAAGAGACGCTGAATATTGTGGGTCGTCAGCTTCTCCCGATGGAGATGTACATTGGATCGATAAACGAGAACTTCAAGAAGGAAATGAACGATTCTGGCGCCAAATAGCCTTCAAAGCTTTTATTCCTCCGGAATCCTTCGATAGAATGCCCACTGGCTGATACGGAAGAGGCAGCAGGGACGAAGCTTTGCGGATGATGAATGGCAGGAATCCGGTCGTGTGGAGGTGGCAGGGAAGCCCGCACGCCAGGGGGCCGGAGGCCCGGTAGACGCTCCCGTTGCAGTCGATCGGGATCGGCGATGGCCATTCGTGGCCGGCATGTCCGCTGGTTTCAAGAGGATCGAGCCGGGGATGGATCTCGGGGTGGAGCCGGGCGAGGAGTGGGGGATGGCGGAGAGGGTGGAGATGGAAGAAGATGGGATGTCGTAAATAGAGTCGAATCCATCAAATTTGTCAATTCTGGTCAAAGACGGCGACGAAACCCAGTAGTGGCTGATGAGCATTTCACCAAAAAGAGGTGAGTTAAAGTTAATTACCTACAATTTAAAGCATAAGATCATGGCTGCATGGGTGGTTCGCGCTGGTAGAAATGGAGAAGATGAACAACTGGCTTTAGACGAGGATCTTGTATGCATAAGATGGATCATACCACATGATCTCAGCAGGGTTACAGACAAGAAACAGCTATATATTTATGCAAAAGAAGAAGCGCCATTTGCTTCAGAAGGTCGTCTTCACAATAGTGTGGCCCAACTCTATTCGTTCGTGCATAGAATCGAAAATGGTGATTTTGTAATTCTTCCTCGAAAGGAAACTCTCAAGACGACACGAACCATTGCAGTTGGACGAGCATTATCTTATGAATACAGATCTGACCTCAGATCTCTGAAAAATAACATTTCATTGTATCAAACAAGAGGGGTCAAATGGCTCGATAAGAATCTGCCACGCAGTGAACTCGATGATGAGGCCCAAAAGAGCATTAATCTGCCATCAACAGTTTTCCTGCTTAATCTAGCCACTGAAGAAGCTATAGTTGATTCATTGCGAAAACGAGGAGTGACTTAGAGGTAATAGAGAGTTTCTATTATCTCGGTGCATTCGAAAATACTAGCACGCCCACTCCTCGCACCGCAGCTCGCTTTCCCGGAGCGGCTTGGCGGCTCGCCTGGATCGCGGCCCGGTCCTGGGCAGGGTACGCCCGCATGCCAGGGGGGCCGGGCTCCGCAAGGCGGCTGCGCTTGCGGTCGAGCGGGATCGTGTGGCCGCTCGTGCCGGTCCAAAGCCCTATTGACCAAATTGATAGAGGAAGCCGCTAGCCCTGAGGCTAAGGCCTTAGTTGGCATAGTAGGGGTGGCACAAGGCAAAAGGGGCTTATCCAAAGCTAAAGCCGCTTTACCCCGCACGAGTTTACGAGTAAGAATCAAACCCTATGTCTCTCACACACTGAGCTTTCTAAGAACTGCCACGCTTCCAAGTGAAAACGCCAGCAAAAAAGCCACAAGGGCCAAGAAAGACTCCCATGGGACGGACTGGCCGAGCGCAGCTGCCCTCAGGCATATGGTCGAACGAGTTAAGTAGAGGCCCTTCTTAAAGCTCACAAACGAGAGCCGATGGTCGAGAAACATAACCCACCCCTACCTTCATCTCGACCTGAGCCAGCCACATGGTATAGAGCAGCTCTGCGGTTGCTCAAGGCTTAATATAAGCATTCAATCCGATGGTGATCGGCTTATCATTAACTTTAGCGGTAGTAACGATATTCCCATGTGTACTTGCAACAACAAGGGTTTTACCGGATGACGATGGGGTTGGTTCTTCCAGGTCAATTTCTATGAATAGCTTGTTATCCTTGATTTCTACTTTCAGAGTCATACGAGTTCTCCTATTGGCCATTTTTTCGACATGCTCATCTATTACCCTTTCCCTGAGAGATCCTCAGACATTTTTCGATGATTTTCGCGTTCCAACCATTTATTACTTTTCCTGTGGGTCTCTTCTTCTTTAGCGGTTGAGAAATCGTTAGCGGCGGGTTCGGGTCGTTGCCTCCAGAAGGATAACCCTCCATCCCAGTAATTCATACTCTTCTCGCAGATCCTCAAGGTTTCAAATGTGGCAGTTCCAATGTCTTTTGGTCCGCTTTTTATCCAGCCAACGAATTCCTTGGCGATCTGGCTTGGCGGGAAGTCGCTGCAGGAGATTCAGGAGATCACCTTCGAGATCGGCATGCTGGGGCAGTACGGGGTCCTGCGAGCGCTGCCGGGGAGGGTTTTCTCGGCGCCGCAGCTCGTCTGCATCATGTACGCCGGCTTCAAGAGGATCGAGCCGGGGATGGATATCGGCGGAGCTGGGCTCAAGGGGCCGACCGGGGGCGCGGATGCTCGGGCGAATCCTGTCGAGCTGGATGGCCGGGACGCCCTTGGCAAGAGATCCGGGGTGGCCGGGGCCGGATGCCAGCTTGGCGGCTGCCTTGAGGCTTGGCAGGGATCGCGGCCAGGTCCTGGGCATGGGACGCCCGCACGCCAGGGGGCCGGAGGCCCGGTTGGTGGCTGCACTTGCGGTCGAGCGGGATCACCGCGAGGTCCTGGCCGGCTGCAGGAGCACGGTAGCGCCGGGCTGCCTGTGCCGTCGGCTCTTCCTTGATTCGCATGTCGTCTGTGCGCTGTGCCGGTCGAGCCTCGTCTCGTGCTCTTGGAGGCGGCTTGGCGGCTGTGAGGGGAACGAGGCAGGGCCCTAGTCTGGCATCACGCGCGGTTTCGCTTGGATAGAATGCTTGCGGGCTGGAGCAGCGATGTATGCCAGGAGCCGACGCAAGAAGGTGGAACCAGGGGAAGCGGATCCAATCCCAGTCAAATGCGTATGCAAGATTGCGGGTTATTGGTAAATCTTTAGGTTTAGAATTAGATCTGGATGGACCGAAGATAGCAAATGTTCAGCTGGGTTCTTGCGAAAATTTAAATTGTAATAGGTAATAAAGACATATTAGCTGCACCTCGCCTGCTAATTTGGCTATTTAAATGAGGAGGTTGACATGAGGAAAATATTAGCGTTGGTGCTATTGCTGGCTCTTTGCATTCCAGCGATGGCAGCTGAGTTGCCAGATATGATAGGCAACTGGTCTGGAGTTATGGATTTTGTTGGATATGACCAGAATACAGCTTGGATGCCGAATGAGACTGTCTCCTATTGGCCTAATGAAGAATGGAACTTGACCATCACAGAGCAACAAGGACGATCGTTTTCGGGGACGATGGTTCCAGGCGGAAGCCCCTTGTCTGAGGAAGTTGTGTTGGGAGTCTTGTGTTCTGAAAACGAGTCCATCACTATGGTGGACGAGAACGGTTACTGGTGGGGCGATGTGATCTCGTCGACTGAGATTGAGTTGAACTACCAGCAAGTCGGTATGGACGGAATGGTTGTAGGAAGTGGTGTGTTCAAGAAGGCATGATGGCGATTTCATGTCCAGCATATAATACTTTTCTTTTTTCCTATAGTTTTTATAATAACTAACTGTTTTAACTTGCCCGATAGCCAGCCTCGCGTGTCAGTAGCGTCACATCGTTGCCATGATTTCGATGTAATGTGACACTACTATTTGGCAAATGGCCGGGCCACCTTCGCAGAGCAAACCTGTTTCCTGCCTGGTCGGGCCTGGACTCTTGCCTCTACCTTCTCGAAAAGCTCATCAATTTGTGTCGTTCTCCAGACCGTATATTTGCCAAGTTTCTTTCGGAATCAATCTACAGCCAAAAGATTTAAGCAATACATGCAATGGAATGCCAGATATCTGAGGTGATATAAATAAAAAAAAGCAATACCATAATCGGAGCAATTTTACTGTTGACTGCTGTGATTCCTCTTTCTCAGTTGGCCTTTGCAAAAGATGAATCCTTGAATGCATCAAATGCATCAATAAGCGAATTGTCTCGCAAGGCAGAGCTTGTATCTTTTGTTGAAGAAGCAGTGGCTTATGCCCAAAAGAACGGCAAAGAAAAGGCACTCGATGAGTTTTCAAACCAGACCGGCTCATTTATCCGAAATGACCTCTACATCTATGCTTACGACTTCAATGGAACTTGCCTTGCCCATCCATTCAAACCAGATTGGATAGGCAAGGACAAGCGAGACGTAATTGATTCCAATGGGGTTCCGTCCTTAAATAACACGATGAATGTGGCCAAAGAAGGGAAAGGATTCACTTATTTCATCTTCCCAAACCCGGCTCATGATAATAGAGATGAGTTCAAGATCGCTTATGCGATGAAAGTGGATGACAATTGGTTCTTAGGCTCTGGAATCTACATTTCGTGCTTCTAATGGGAATAAATTTTTTTCCAAAGGGCGATGAGAGGATTTCGCTGCGGATCAGTCTATAGTATCAGCATATCGGCTTGTTGCTCCCTGGAAGCAATCCGATTTGATTTCAAACGCCAATGCAAATCCCCCTGACTGTTTCAGCCAATTGAAAGATGCAACGAAAACCCTTTCGGCAGATGGCAGCGATTGCCCGGCTCGCCGCATATCCCGGCTATCCGGACGGTTCCTCCTCGCATTGCAGCTCGCTTTCCCGGAGTCGCTCGGCTAGCGAGGTCTTGGGCGGGCAGGAGCATAGTGGCGCTCTCTCAAGAAGGCTTTAGATGCAAAGCCTCTCTTGAAAGAGATGGAATTGATGCTGCTGCGATCTTAAGACAAATCCTTGAAAGTTTCCAGAACTTTTAACACCAGCGTGGTAAGCTCTTCATCTGTCATCTCGCCATTGGATATCCAAGATCGTAGGCAAGAAAAGCTGCCTTTTTCATCTTCCTGTGTTCCTATGAAGATATATGCATCCGATATATCTGGGTAGGATCCTGTAGCGCCGAGGTATGAGCCAATAACCAAACCTAGTGCGCTTACCGTTGCATTGCTATCAGTATTTTTAGGAACATACCATATTTCTAGATTATTCTCATCATCGATCTCTGATTTGACATAGTTGAAATTTCCTGAACCGTTTAAAGCCGTAGATACCGTGAGCTTAATGACGGCTTTATCCGAATCGCTTAACGCCATTGCCGACATTGGCAATAGTAAACCAATTGCCAATAGAGTAATAAAAAATGCCAATTTTGCTTTGATCTGCATTCCTCCTACGAACATGGATAAATGGATCTAATGAAAAAACCTTTTGGCCGATGGCCAAACGAGGCCGCTTGGCTCTCCGCCAAGATTGCGGCCTGGATCGCGGCCAGCTGCACGGTGGCGCCGGTTCGCTTGTGTTGCTGCCAGCTCTTCCTTGAATCGCATGTCGTCAGTGCGCTCGCTGTGCCGGTCGTGCCTCGTTTCGTGCCTTTAGGGCGGCATGGAGTTGAGCGGGGGGCGCGGCCAGGTACTGGGCATGGGACGCTCGCCCGCCAGGGGGGCCGTTCGGCTGGCTGCGCTTGCGGTCTCGCTGGGTAGTGTCACTTGATGGCCTGGGGCGGCAGGGATGCGGCCTGGGCGGCGGCAAATGGCAGGGATCCGGTCGAGCATGGAACAACACACACAATTAATGAGTTATCAGATATATTGCAATGTACTATAAAAACGGATATGGGGTTAGCAATTGTTTACACGCACGGCAGCCAGTCAACGCTGATGGCTCCGCATGTGGAGTTGCCCCAAAGCTGGATGAACTTCTCGATGGAGAAGACACCTGTAAGATCCTCGACAGATCTGCCGTACTCGGCATGGCGGCCTTTCAGCTGCTTGTCGGCATTGGGGTCGCGGGAGATCCAGCCTATGTGGGCAACGCCGATGACGTTGCTGTTCAGGTTGGCTTCTAAAACCCCAGTACAACATGGATTGTCCAGCTTGCAACCACCGAGCCTGGGTATATCGTCACAATATGTCGGATATGATCGAGTTTTGATCTCGGTCGTCTTTTGCAGGTGTTCTGCATGTGTGTACATCTCGGTCAGAACAGCCCCTATTCTATAGTTCTGAACGCATAGCTTCTCTATCCACTTTTGATCATAGGTGCCGGTCTGATAGGAAACAGGCATGTACTCGAATTCGGCCTCTTTTGTAAAGTTTATGTAATCCTTTCGAATATTATAATCAACCCAATCTCCTATGCTAATTACATAGGCTGGAAAACAGCCTGTATCGATTTGCCTTTCTCCTTCAAGCTCAGTTTTCTCGGTGATGACATTTCCTGAGCCGGATTCCTTTTCTACCAGCTTCTGGCCGTTAAAGCCAGTCTGAGTCGAGACTACCATCTCTACGTTCTTGTAGCCGACACCATTGACGGATGCCTTTTCTTACATGTAGTTGGCAGCTGCAGCCATGCCGATTAACGCAATGGCCAGTACCGCCAAAATAAGCAATCTCTTCGTTTCATTCGGTAGTGTGCCGAATTTTCTGTAAATTGGTCGGCCCTGTTATCCCACAAGCTAATCCGTATCCATGGATAAATACTTTTTAGTAGTCATCCATTCTTCATTGATATCTATAAGAATCGATACACCCA
>JALNZQ010000315.1 GCA_023229165.1 Methanothrix sp. | reverse complement strand
AACTGTATAGATAAATTTCGGATCTTTTTCTTTGTTACAAGCTATTGTATATTTCATTTTAACTATCTACCCTCTTTTTTAATTATATAACTATTTTTCAAAAATTTCAAGTACTAAATAAAAAAAGTGAATATTCATATTAGAAATATTCACCCACCAACGAAAGAAAGACATTACTAATATTAATATATCATAAATCTAAATAAAAATCAATAAAATTTTAATATCAGAGAAACACAGTCATAAATAATATAGGATTAAACCAGATAAATTACCTGACTTAGTCTCTCATTACTTATTTTATCTTTAATAACTCTCTTATATAATTTATTGAACCATGTGCTTTCAATCTTTCATCGCCTTCAATATGCATCTGAATATTATTAAGTGATTCAAGTATTTTGTTATCCCGCTCTTCATATTTCTTTCTCGTATCTTTACAGCCTTCATTATACCCAATATCTAAACAACATTCAATCAAAGTATTAATATCTATGCTGTTTTCAATTACCATACCATATTTTCTAAAAAGCTCTTTTTGCTTACTTATATCTACCTTAATGTCCATTTTTATTCTCTTCTTTCCTTTTTATTAAAGTATAAAATGAGAGTAGTTAATGAATTTCACATTATTCTTATTTGCTGACTTTAACAGCATTGTCTCATTATTATACTTAATTATAACACTAAAAAATCATAAATTTCAAGCAAAATATTTATTTTTTGAAACTTTCTGTATCTTTTGCCGTACCATTTCTCCTGAAACACCCATTTTTTTACCAATCTCTTCAAGAGTAAGACCGCTCATCCTATCTATAATAATTTCTCTATCATTTATTTTACTTAAAAATTCATTAACAAAAATTTCAGAATCAATATTTTCAACCATTTCAGTATCAAGAATATTGTTTTCACTATCTTCAAATTCTTCACTTAAATCAACATTTTCAATAAATTCATAACCGTTTTCAGTATGAAAATAATTAAAATACTTCTTCCTAATGATAAACAATAATCTTTTAATTAAAAAATTGTATACAAATGTTTTAGCAGAATATTGTTCATTATATTCACTCTCTTTTTCCAACAAAAGCAAATACAATTCATTCTCAATATCTTTTACATCAACAGAAGAAAGATATTTATATTTTAACTTATGAGATATACCATTAATAAAACTTTTACCTTCTTTTGTCTCAATAAATTCTCTAATATGCATAATACCACTACCTTTTCATAATCTCTATAATATTTTCTTTTAATTTACACATTATAATTTTTAATAATTTCTCTACTAATTTTTTTATTAAGAGGTAAAACCACTGCATCACGTAAAGCATACCAATCATCTAATTCACTAATTTTTGTAGTATTGTAAAAACAAAAACTAATAAAAAACTTATTATATTTATAAACTGCAAGTGTATAAGTATCAGAATTTTAATACTTTTTACAATCTATAATATAAATTCTTTGTGTAACTTTTGATCTGCTAAATGTAATATCATAACATTTACCAACAATTAAACTATCACGCAACATATTTACCACAAATTTTAATTATTAAAACCTTTTATTAAACTTTCTCTAAGCTCTTTAGGACAATGATCATAAATAACTGTAAAATCCTGATTCTTGCCTAAAACAAAACCAAACTTTTCTACTAAACACCACCAAAATTTATTGTCATTAATGGTAAATGTACCATCCTTATTCTCGATAATGTTTGTATTTTCAGGTAATGCAAAACTGTCATTATTAGTGAAGTCTTTAGGCAGGTTAATTGTAAGCTCTGTTCCCCATTTATTACTATTATCACAAAGAAGTGATATGTTCTCTATTTTTTCTATCACTTTACTAGTAGCTTTCTCGTATCTTATTTTGAAAGCATCAAACTTTCTATCTTGAATACCTGTTATACAAAGATAACCATATTTTGCAATACGACCAATTGTATATGCAATCTGATCTTCAGTCCCTTTTCTTTCTAAACTCTTCCCGTTCAATGCTTTAGCAATTTTACACTTTTCATTAAAAATCATTTGTGCTGCAACACGAATAGTAAGCTCTCGTACTTCACTCTTCTCACTTTCTACGAAACTTACTTTCATCTTATCATTACCACTGAAAGAGAGTACTGTATATTCTCCAAACTTAGGATGATTATATTTGTTGCCAACTTTGAATTCGATACCAAGTACTTTAACACTATTCATACTGTTCTCCTTTTTTACTTACTTCTACTTACTTACTATTTTATTATACAAAATATTTCATAAAATTTCAAGTAAAAAAAGAAAAAAATACTCTTCAAACTTATTATCTCACTTTCTTATTTAATTAAACCTATTACTAAAGCTAAATACTATAAATTCTACAACATTAAACACTCATCTATTTTGCTTTCTTACTTAATTATAATCTTCTATTAATCTTAATAATATTAAATTAAAATAATCTATATTTCAATACTATATTAAATTTAAATATAGTATTAATATTTATATCTACTAATGATAATTCTATATCATACAATATTATATTTAAGAATATTATTAAGATTATATTAAGATTGTTAAGCTCTACGCTAGTATAAATAGTATCCTATTAAAAGTTAGTGAATAGGATTAACTATTTCACTGAGGTAAGATTTAATTAATCCTAAATTTCGTGCCAACGACCGACCCACACTTTTCTACCACTGTGTATCTCAATAAAATAAAAGGGATATTTAACCTCTTTCTTTTCTATCCTTC